>NZ_JAUAOA010000001.1:300000-439945 GCF_030542965.1 Azotosporobacter soli | reverse complement strand
CTAGGCGTGTGGTTCCGGAAAGCTTATAGCTATAAGTAGAAAAGAAAAGCCTCCTTTGCTAGAATAAATGCAGGTTTGCCGACCGCATAAACTAACAAAGGAGGAGTATCCAAAATGGATAACAGCAGTTTAGCACACACAAAATGGAAATGCAAATACCATATAGTTTTCGCACCGAAATACAGAAGACAAATCATATATGGGAAAATAAAAAGTGATATCGGAGTTATACTGAGAAAGCTATGCGAACATAAAGGTGTTGAAATTATAGAAGCAAGTGCTTGCCCGGATCACGTTCACATGTTGGTAAGCATACCGCCGAAAATAAGCGTGTCAAGTTTTGTGGGGTATCTAAAAGGAAAGAGTTCATTAATGATATTTGATAGGCATGCGAACTTGAAATATCGATATGGCAATCGACAGTTTTGGTGTAAAGGATACTATGTAGATACAGTAGGTCGAAATAAAAAAGCAATTGAAGAGTATATCAAAAATCAGTTAAAAGACGATGTGATCGCCGAGCAACTTACTTTGAAAGAGCTAGTTGACCCGTTCACGGGTGAGCCAGCAAAAAAGTCGAAATAAGACCCCTTTAGGGGTAGACTGAAAAGGCTATGCGGTTGGCGGACTATTCAGCGAGTCTTGAGACTCAGCCAGTATTATGCCCTTATAGGGCTAAAGCAAACCACCCGTTAGACGGGTGGTCCTGATTTTCTTCCAGTATTGATTTGCGCCGCAACGTTACATCGGATGATGCATCGGTGCGCCTGGCGTCCAGCCTAAAATGCGAGGGTCGACCATGCCGAACACCATTGCGACATGTGCGACGATCAGGAACAAGGTCAGCAGCAAAAAGTGCAGTTTCATTTTGTCTTCAGCGGATTGCCCCTTTGCAAGCAAGCCCATTTCCAATAACGCAATCGAAAAAAGTGGGATTACGCCGCTTAAGTAGGAGCCGACCGCGATTATGTCTGCGCTGCCGCGCCACTCAATAAACGGAACCGTTGTTGTGAGCAGGTAGAGGAAAACGCCGAGAAAGTAAAAGCCGAGTACGATACCGAGTCCTTTGTTCCAATTGCGCAAGGATCCGCTTGTTTGACGCTTGAATACGACGAAGAATTCGGTTGCGACCAGCGCTTCTGCCAAGGCCACGGGGATCAGCATATAGATAATCAGATTCCAGGGTTGGTTTGTGGCCAGTAGTTCCATGTAGTGGGTCATGTTCATATGAATTCGCCTCCCGTATTGCTTTGTTCTTATTGCAGTCTAGCAAGTGAATTTGAAAAACATATGCGTAAAATGTGAATAAAAAGTGAAGCGATAGCAAAAAGAATGGTTTCGGCGCAAATGCTGCCGAAACCATTCTTTTATACTAGCGGAAAATCTCAAAGCGGTGCGAGTCGGGATGCCAGTTGCTGCTGCCGCCGCTGATCTCGTCCGTCGCAACTTTATGGCCGTCCATATACAGATCGAACACCACCTTGTCGCCGCCTCTGACGCGAAAATCGATGCCGTCCACGCCGCCGGAGCCGGTGTCAAAATGGAATGTGACGCGATGCTCTTCATGACCAAGGCTGTAGGAGTCGTCCGCTTCGAGCCGTGTACCGCGTACGTCGACAAAATGGCCGTCGGTACGAAGCACGCCGCTGAATTGATGGCCGTGCAGCTTGGCGGCGGTGCGCAGGTGTAGCCCGTGTTCATCATGCCAAATAAAGTAGCCGCGGCTGTCGCCCGGATGAAAGGAATCCGGACGGCCTTCCAGCTCCGGTGACCAGGCGAAGGCGCTGCCGCTCAGTGCGACAAAGAGCAGCGCGGTTAATAAAAGACTGGCTGTTTTTTTCATCCATACCTTCCTCCATGCTTATGGTTTGCTTCCTTGATACAGGGATAAGCCCCGACTTGCTGCCGGGGCTTTCTATTTTAGAAGTTTGGCGTCATGCGCGGGCCTTTGTGACCGCCCATAGGGGGAACGGCGTGGCGCAGCGTCTGCATGTTTTGTTGAAAGGTTTCATCGCTGACGCCGAGCGTATTTGCTACGTCATGCCAGGAATTGTTGATCTTCTTTTGGCTTAAGACATCGGTGATCGACTTATTGGTATCCGCTGCGAGCAGGCCGGCGACTGCGATATCCTTCGTTCGGTAGCCCTGGTTCATCAGGTCAAGGCTGGTCTGCTTGTTGATGTTCAGTTTGCTTTCCATGCGGCTGGCGATCATGTCCTGGCGCGCCGCTTTCATTTGCTGCGGCGTTACGCCGAGCGATTGGGACAGGTCTTTCCAGGACGTGTTCAGTGTTTTGGCAGCCATGACGTCGGCCAGCGGCTTGCCGCTGATCTTCGCCAGCATCGCAGCGTGTCCGAGATCGCGCATGCTGACGCCTTTTTCACGGTAGGACTGCATTTCGCTTTCGCTGATGCCGAATTGTGCGCCGAACTCCTGCGTCATTTTACTCCGCTCGCCCATTCGCTGCTCGACGGTAAGCGGGCGGGGATTTTCCGCCGCCTGTACGGCGAGGGGAGCCGCGATACCGCTGAGTAAGAGTCCGCCGATTGCCAGGGCGGTCAGATTTTTTTTGTTAAACAGGTTCATAAGAATGCCTCCTTCGTTGCCGCTTGTTGCGGTCAATTTCGTTGTTGTGTTCAGTATAGTGAGGAAATATCCAGTTAGTATCAAGAGGCTATCAAGAAGCTGCCAAGATTGCTGCCGGATAAAAAAAGACGCACCGGACAAAGCGGTGCGTGTAGACTGTCGAAAAAACAAAAGCAAGCGGGACGTTTTTTACACGAAGAGTCGAAGAAGGAAAGGAGGGAAGAATTTTTTTAGGCCGAGCGACGTTGCTCCGCTTCATCCGGATGCGTGTTCAGGCGGCTGTGTTTGATGCCGTAAGTAAGATAGAAGACAAGGCCAAGCAGTGACCAGACTAAAAAACGCCACCAGGTGACGGCCGGCAATTGGAGCGATAGATAGCCGCACAGCAGGACTGCGATCGGCGCGACAAGGTAGACTGCCGGACATTTAAAGGGACGGTGTAGGTCAGGCTTCGTCTTACGCAGAACCAAAACGCCGAGCGAGGTGGTAACGAAAGCGAAGAACGTACCGATATTGGCGAGTTCAGCCACTTCGTCGATCGGAAACAGGCTGGCGGCAATGGCGACCAGAAAGCCGGTCAGCCAGGTGATGATGTACGGCGTGCCGTAACGGGGATGAATCTTGCAGATGGCGGGCGGAATCAGACCGTCGCGCGACATCGCGAAGAAGATGCGCGATTGACCGTACAGGGTGGCGAGCAGAACGGATGTGATGCCGGTGATTGCACCGATGGCCACGAGTGCCGAACCCATTCGATAGCCCAAAGCTTTCAAAGCATAGGCGACCGGTTCTGCCGTGTCGAGTTCCTGATAGGGAACGACGCCGGTCAAAACGCCGGATACCAGGATGTAAAGTGCGGTGCAGGCAAGCAAGGAACCGATCAGACCAAGCGGTAAGTCGCGCTGCGGGTTTTTGCATTCTTCGGCCGAAGTGGAGACCGCGTCAAAGCCGAGATAGGCAAAAAACACCAGCGCAGCGCCGGAGGTCACGCCGGAAAAACCAAGCGGCATGAACGGCGTCCAGTTGCTCAGCTTGACATGCGGCGAAGCGAGCGCCAAAAATAAAAGGACGGCGGCCACTTTGACGTAAACGAGCAGATTATTGGCCTTAGTACTTTCCTTGATGCCGCGCACCAGCAAATAGGTGAGGAGCATGACGATTGCGAAGGCCGGCAAGTCCATGATGCCGCCCAGAGACGGACAGGCGGTGAACGTTTTGGGCAGTTCCAGGTCAAAGAGCGTGTTGATCAGCCCGGTGACGTAAGCGGACCAGCCGGCAGCCACACTGGCTACGCTGACCGCATATTCGAGCACCAGATTCCAACCGACCAGCCAGGCGAGGCATTCGCCCAGCGTTGCGTAAGAATACGTATAGGCGCTGCCGGAGAGAGGTACGGTGGATGCCAATTCGGCGTAAGAGAGCCCGGCGAAGATGCAGGCGATGCCGGAAATGACGAAAGATATAACGACAGCGGGACCGGCATGCGTCGCGGCGGCGATGCCGGTCAGAACGAAGATGCCGGTGCCGATGGTGGCGCCTAAACCGAGTAAGACAAGATCCCAGGCTCCGAGGGTGCGGCGCAGTCCGCCGCCTTTTTCCGCCTGTTGCAGGATGTGGCGGATGCTTTTGGTCCGGATCATTTTTGCAAACATCAAATCTCGCTCCTTCATAGTAATCAGATAAACAGAATAAAGGATGAAGCGGAAAAAAGCAAGCCTGGGACGGACAAAGCAGAGAGCCTGTCGGTGACTACGGGAGAGAAAAGCAGCCGCTTTTTTAGGAAAACGCGCTGTGATTAAAAGGGTAGAGCGCGCAGGCGCAGAATATAAGAGAAAGAGAGAAAAGGACAGGGGGCAGACAAATGGAACGAGCAGAAAAAGGCGGCAAGGCACGTTTGCAGGAACAACTCTTAAAGACAAGATCGATCATCATAGCGGGCGAAATCAATCAGTCGCTGGCGGAAAAAGTGATGACGCAGCTCCTGCTTTTGCAGGAGGCGGGCGATGAACCGATTAAACTGTTCATCAACAGCCAGGGCGGACATGTCGAAGCCGGCGATACGATTCATGATATGATTCGTTTTATCAAACCGCGCGTCATCGTAATCGGAACCGGCTGGGTCGCCAGCGCGGGCATCACGATCTTCCTGGCGGCGGAAAAAGAGAACCGCTATTCGCTGCCGACCACGCGCTATATGATTCATCAGCCGCTTGGCGGCGTGCAAGGGCAGGCGAGCGACATCCAGATCGAAGCCGATGAGATCGTGAAGATGCGCGGTCGCATCAACCGGATGATTAGCGCAGCTACCGGTCAGAAATTGGAGAAGGTGGAAAAAGACACACAGCGCAATTTTTGGCTCGATGCCGAACAGGCGAAAGAATACGGCATCGTCGAACATATCGTTACCCGTTATGAGGAATTAAGCCTTTAAATCGGGGAAAAGCGGCTCTTGCGGACAGACGTCCGGTAAGAGCCGCTTTTGATTGTCAGCTTTGAACAATAAAAAGAGCGACGGGTAGTGAGGAGTGAACGAAAATTAGATAAGTTGAATTTTCAGAAGAATCTTGTCGTAAAATGAAATATAATAAGGAACGTGAGCACAAAAACGGATAACGGGTTGCCAGGAAAGACGGAGCGAAGAAGGTGGGGACGGATATGTTTTTTTCTTTTAAAAAACGACAGGCCGAAGATGTGGTACGGGACGTGCCGGAAAAACAGACGCTTGCGAAGCAGAGCGGCGATGAGCTGGCGACGCTGAAGCATAATCAAAAATGCGTGGTCGCGAAGATCGGCAATAAGATCGAAGAGACCGGCATCGCCGCCGAGAGCCTGATTGAGATTACGGACAGCATCGCCGGTTCGGTGGAACGGCAGATGGAAAGCATCGACAAGGTCGTCGATGAGATCACCCAATATTCGGCGCTGGCGCAAGAAGTGTTCGCCAGCACGGAAAGTTCGAAGCATATCGCCCGGCAAACGATCGATGTGGCGCAGGAAGGCAGCGTCG
Organism: Azotosporobacter soli; assembly: GCF_030542965.1. Taxonomy (NCBI): domain Bacteria; kingdom Bacillati; phylum Bacillota; class Negativicutes; order Selenomonadales; family Sporomusaceae; genus Azotosporobacter; species Azotosporobacter soli. Next base: position 434,352 of record NZ_JAUAOA010000001.1, on the reverse strand, counting down.
CCGTCGGCGAATCGATACGCGCGATGAACGAAATCCGTCAGGCGGTGGAAGCGGCCAAAAGCGTGGTCAACGATCTGAACGGCCAGGCGGCGCATATCAACCAGCTGCTCAGCGTGATCAAGGACATCACCGAGAGCACGAATTTGTTATCACTCAACGCCTCGATCGAAGCGGCGCGGGCCGGTGAAGCCGGACGCGGTTTCGCGGTCGTCGCGCAGGAAGTGAAAAACCTGGCGCAGCGCAGCGATGAATCGATCGGCTATATCAACCAAACGATCCAAGAGATCAATTGCAGTCTGGCGCGTACGCTTGAATCGATGGATACGATCATTCATCGCGTGGCAGACGGCTCGGAAACGGCTGACGGAACAGCCAAGGTGTTCAACACGATCATCGATACGGTGAAGAAGAACAGCGATGTCTACGAAGAGATCCACATGGCGATCTCGAAACAGACGAGCAGCCTCGAAAACGTGGTCGACTCGACGCAGAGCATGGGCGAGGCGTTCCGCCGCCTGACGAGCGATACGGAACTGGCGTCGCTTTATATCCAGTTCGTCAATACCTCACTGGCGGCGCTCAGCGATGCGTCCGGCAACCTGAAAAATCTTACTGAGCATATGCTGAACAAAGTCGAAAGTCCCTCTTCTTTGGGCGTGACGCTGCGCACTTGTCTGCCCAAAGAGATCTCAACCTTTAATCCGACGATGTCGTCTGAATTCATCGGCGGCCACATCCTCTCGAATTCGCATGCCGGCTTGCTGTCGATCGACGCGGCCGGGAATCTGTCGCCGGGCATTGCGAAAAGCTGGCATCTGGAAGGCGAAGATACCTGGGTATTCAATTTGCGCCGCGGCGCAAAGTTTCACAATGGGCGGGAGATCACGGCGGAAGACATCCGCTATACGTATGAGATGCTGCTCAGTCCGAAGACGAATTCGCCGAATTCCTGGTGCCTGCAATATGTGGCCGGGGCGGAAGAATTCATGGCCGGACGCGCATCGAGCGTGGCGGGCATAGAGGTGCTCGACCGCTATCGCATCAGTTTGCGCCTTTCCTCGCCCTACAGCGGTTTCCTGCTCAATCTCGGCCAGTTTTACTGCGCCGTCCTTGCGAAAGAAGAAGTGGAACGCGGTAAGCTCGTCGGTTGCGGACCCTATATCCTCGACGTGAAAGAGGATCACTGCGACATGACGTCGTTCCCTGAATTCTTCAACGGTGAGGCGTATGCTGCGAAAGTACGGGTCGACTTGTCGGGCGAGGATCCGGCGGATGGCTTTATCGCCGGAAAGTACGACTTCATCTTCGTCGACAATAAGGCATCGCTCGACAAGCTGAAAGGCCGTCCGGAAACCGTCATCCGGCCGAGCAGCATCATGGGCAGCTATTATGCGGGATTTAACATGATGTCCGCCTCGCCGTGGCTGAAAGACGTCAGGCTGCGTCAGGCGCTGAACCATGCGGTGGACAAGCAGAAGATCATCGCGCAGGTGCTGGGCGGTTTAGGCAGTGAATCGAAAGGGCCGTTGCCGCCCGCGATTCTCGAGGATACGGGACTGCGCGGCTATGAATATGATGTCCGTAAAGCCAAGGAGCTGATCGCGCAGGCTGGCGCACAGGCTACCGGTCAGCCGCTGCGCATTTTGTATCGCGAAGGCATGGAAAATTCTGTGTTCAATCAGATGACGAAACTGCTGGTGCAGGATCTGGAAGCAGTCGGCGTCAAATGTTCGCTTGTGACCGTGCCGTTCAAAAACTATCTCGACGTCAATCTGATCCGCGAGCGCTGTGATTTATATGTGGCGCGTTGGATTGCCGATACCGGAGATGCTGATAATTTTCTGCAACCGCTCTTTGCGCCGGGCCTGAAGACGAACCGTTCCAGTTACAACAACGAATCGGTCAACCGGAAACTTGCGGACGCGATGACGATCATCAATCCGAAGCGTCGCAAGGAACAGTACCGCGAAATCCAAAGGGAAATCGTAAAGGACGCGCCCTGGATTTTCATTTATCACCCCAGCCTCGGCGTCGTCAGCCGCAAAGGCGTCAGCGGCCTCAAACTGACGCCGCTCGGCCTCTTCAAGTACGATGACGTAATCGTCGAATAACAGAGAAACGGTCCCGGCAGGCTTTTTGCCTGTCGGGACCGTTTTTTATCGGCGCCTTTTATTCGGCAGCGACTTTCTTGACGCTTACCGCTTTGCCGTAAAGCAGAGCGCAAAGTGCAAGGTAGGCCACGACGCCGAGATAGGTTGCGGCCGGCGTTTCCGACCAGGCTTCGAGGAAGAAATCATAACCCAGGATGCGTACGACCGCGCTGAGCAGACTGCCGAGTGCGCCGCCTGCGATCAGACCGGAAGCGATCGTGCTGCCGACATTGAAGCGCAGTGCGCTGAGCTTCTCATTGCTGCTGCTCTTCGTGACCAAGTAGGAGATCAAGCCGCCGACTAAGAGCGGCGTGTTGATTTCCATCGGCAGGTAAGCGCCGAGTGCGAACGCCAGCGGCGGAACTTTCACCATCCAAAGGATGACGGCGAAGAACGCGCCGGCCATGTAGAGCGGCCAATGTGCGGCACCGCCTTCCATCAGCGGTTTAACGATTGCGGCCATTGCGTTGGCTTGCGGTGCGGGCAGTGCGCTCGGACCGACGAAGCCATAAGCCTGATTGAGCAGCAAGATGACGCCGATCGAGACCAGGGCGGATACTGCTGCCGATACCAACTGCCATTGTTCCATCTTACGCGGCGTCGCGCCGAGAAGGTTCGCTACCTTCAGTTCAGACATAAAGTTGCCGGCCACGGCCAGCGTGGTGCAGAGGAAGGAGGCCATCATCAGGATTGCAACGATGCCCATGTCGCCATGCATGCCGGCGCTGCCCAAAACGACCGAGGCGACGATGATCATAAAGATCGTCATGCCGGAGACCGGTTCGGTACCGGTAAAGGCGATCGAACTGATGCCGACGACCGAGAGCAAAAAGGTGAAGATGAGCACGATGCCGAGTGCGAGTCCCGTTTGCAGCATGCTTTCGGAGAAGTAAACGTGGAAATACAGCGTGAACAAGAGCAGGATGCCGAAGATGCCTGCGACAAGCAGCGGCATTGGGATGTCGCGTTGCGTACGCAGCAGCGTCTGACGCGCCGCATTCGGCGCTTTCGACATTTCGGCGATCGCTGCGCGGACTACGTTCTTGATGACGCTGGACATCGATAAGAGGCCGATGATACCGGCCATTGCAAGCATGCCGATGCCGATATGGCGGACATAGGTGGAAAATACCGCCCGGATCGGCGCATCAGCCAAGAGGATATCTTTACCCTTCAGGATCATGTGATGATCGCCGGCCAGATAATAAAGAACCGGAATGCAAACGAACCAGGAGAAGAACGAACCGGCGGCGATGATTGCCGCATAACGCAGACCGGTGAAATAACCGATGCCGAGCAGCGCCGATTCGTTGTCGAGGTTGAAGACCAGTTTATATTTCGAAGCGATTTGTTGACCAAGCGAGAACGTGGCGCTCGAGATGATCTCTTGCCACCAGCCGATGCTGTTGAGGATGAAATCATAGATCAGTGCAATCGCGCCGCTGAAGATCATCAGCTTGGCTTTGCTGCCTTCGCCGGAGGTCAGTACCTCGGCCGCAGCGCGTCCGGCAGGGAATGGATAAACGTCCGCCATCTCTTCGCAGAAATAACGGCGGAAGATGGTGGAGAGAAAGACGCCGAGGATGCCGCCGAGTACGATCGGCGCGGCCAACTGGAAGAAGTTCATTGTCGGCGAGTTAAGAATGAACAAGGCCGGAATGATGAACATTGCGCCGCCTAAGATATTCGTGCCGGCGCTGGCGATAGCCTGGATATGCACGTTTTCAGGAAACGCGTTCTTGCGCTTCAAAACCGCGCCCATGCCCATAGCCAAAATGGAGACCGGTGCGAAAGCGTCGACCGTCTGGCCGATCTTCAGACAAAGATAGCCGACCGCGAGCGCGAATAACGCGGCGTAAAACAAACCCCAAAATACGACATAAGGGTTGATTTCCTGGTACTCCTGATGCGGTGACATTGGCGGTTCGGCAGGTGCGCTGCTGTGTTTGTGTTCAGACATGATATTCCTCCTATTTCTTTTTTATTTGACCGGCCAGTTTCAGAACCTCAACTGCGGTTTCGGCGACTTTGAGCAGGGAAGGAACCGGCAGGAATTCAAATTTGCCATGGGCGTTATGACCGCCGCTAAACAGATTCGGACAAGGCAGACCCATAAAAGATAGACGCGCTCCGTCGGTACCGCCGCGAATCGGCGTAGTCTTCGGCTCTAGACCGACTGCCTTCATCGCTTCGCAGGCAAGCTCGACGACATGAAAAACCGGTTCGATTTGTTCACGCATATTATAATAAGAATCCTTGATCTCCAGTTCCAACGTGCCGGAACCATATTTTTCGTTCAGTAATTGCGCGAGAGAAGTGAGGTAGCGCTTGCGCTTTTCAAAATTGGCGCGGTCATGATCGCGGATCAACAGCTTCAATTCGGCGCTTTCCACCGAACCATTCATTTGGTTCACATGAAAAAATCCTTCATAATCAGCGGTGTATTCCGGCTTCTCTCCGGCCGGCAGCATCATTTGGAATTCTGCGGCGATCGTCAGCGCATTGATCATCTTGTGCTTCGATGCACCCGGATGGACGTTGCGTCCATGTATAAGCAATTTGGCGTTGGCGGCGTTGAAGTTCTCGTATTCGATGCCGCCGAGTCCCTCGCCGTCGATCGTATAGGCGAAGTCGGCGCCAAAAGCGGCTACATCAAAACGGTCGGCGCCGCGCCCGATTTCTTCGTCCGGCGTGAAGCCAAGACGGATCGTGCCATGCGGGATTTCAGGGTGATGGATGAGATATTCGATGGCACTAACGATTGCGGCGATGCCGGCTTTGTCGTCCGCGCCGAGCAGAGTCGTGCCGTCGGTGACGATGATATCTTGTCCCTCATATTGACTCAGTTCGGGAAAGTCGGCCGTTGTCATGATGATCGCAGGATCCTCGTTGAGTGTGATGTCGCCGCCCTGATAAGAAACGATTCTGGCCTTGACGTCCTTGCCGGCAAAATCCGGCGCGGTGTCGAAATGGGCCAGCAGGCCGACGGTCGGCGCATTTGGGCAGCCGTTGGCCGGCAATGTGGCCGTAAGATAACCGTTCTCATCGAGCCGGATGTCGCTAAGGCCCAGTTCCTTCAATTCAGCGGCCAGATGTTTGGCCAATACCAATTGCCCCGGTGTGCTGGGACAGCAGTCGAACGCAGCGTCGGAACGGCTGTCGAAGCGGGTGTACGAAAGAAAACGGTTTACAAGACTGGTTTTGTCTAGCGTCATGGTAAAACTCCTTTCTTAAACGAACAGTATGGTATTCTTCGTCTCTCTAATTATAACAAAGAAGCAGAGCAAAACAGCGGATGATAAATGACGAAATATTCCGGCGCGACGTTGTGCGAAGCGCACAAAGATAAGAAAAACCGCTTCCTGCAGGCGGCGGAAAGCGGTTTAGCCAAGCAATACGTTAGGCAAAAGAAGTTGTCTTACGGCGCATTACAGGGTAAGCGTCATATCGAACCACTCCGCGCCGCCGTGCGTCGAGGCGGAAAGGCCGTCGTTCTTATAACCGAAGGAGGCATAATACGGAACTAATGCCTCTTTGCAGGTCAATAAGACCCGTTTTTTGCCATTTTTCCTAGCCGTTTCGATGAAATGGCGCATTAAGCGAGCGGCGATGCCTTGCCTGCGACATTCAGGCAATACATCCAGACCGAAAACGGTCAGATTTTCGCCGTCTGGCAGATGCTGCGTTGCATCGTGGAATAGTTCATCATATAGGACAGGACTGTTTGTCGCACAGCCGTTAATGAAGCCGATTATCGCACCGTCAAATTCGGCAACGAAAAAAGAATCGGGAAAAGCGGCGATACGAGCCGCGAAGGAGTCCTGGCCTGCGGCTTCGGCGGCAGGAAAGCAGATTTTTTCTATGGCGGCGATCTGCACGACATCGTCGTAGCGGACGCCGCGGATTAATAAGTTGGACATAAAAACCTCCTCTTCCTCAATGCCGCCAGTATAGCACAAAGGAAAAGGTCCGGCAAAGCGAAAATTTGCCGGACCTTTTTCTTCAATATAATTACTCGATCCGAAACGTGCGATCCATGCGCGTCAGATAAAAGAGTTCTTTGACTGCGCCGCTTAAGCCCCGAATCACGACTTCGCCGCCTTTCGGTTCGACCCGTTTATGAATCTGGATCAGCACGCCGAGTCCCGCACTGTCGATATGCGTTACGCCGCTCAAGTCCAGGTCGAAATGAAACTGTCCCTTCTCGAAAGCGGCCAGCATCTCTTCGCGCAGTTTGCCCGCTTCACGTACGTAAATGCCGCCTTTGGGCTCGAGTTTCAGATAGTTGTCTCCGTTTCTCATGGACATCATCGTTTTCCCTCCTATACTTTGAACATTTCAACCGAACGACGCAGTTCGTTCGACAGTGCAGCCAGTTCTTCCGTACTGGCTGCCACCGTCTCGATGCCTTGCGCGACTTCACTGGCGGCACCTTCGGTATGCTCCGCCGCTCCTTTGGTTTCTTCGATCTTGCTGGAGACCGTATTAATCAGGTTGACGATTTTTTCTGAGGAAGCCACTTCTTCGCTCGTGATTTCAGAGATCGACTGCATTTCAGTGACCGTCGCATTGACCGCAGTCAGTATGCTCGACAATGCTTCACCGGCGTTATTGACGCTTACGCCGCCTTCCTCGACCTGGCGGCGTGTTTCCTGCATGGCAAGAACCGCCTGGCTTGTACAGGCTGAGACTTTTTCGACCAAAGAGCCGACCTCGCCCGCTTCGCGATTCGACTGTTCGGCCAGCTTGGAGACTTCATTGGCGACGACCGCAAAACCGCGTCCGGCCTCGCCGGCTCGCGCCGCTTCGATCGCCGCGTTAAGCGCCAGCAGATTGGTCTGTTGCGCAATATTGGTAATCGTGCTGCTGATGTCGCCGATCTTGCTCGCGTATTCATCCATCTGACGGATCACGGTTTCGCCTTCGGTCGCCTGCGCCTGAATCCTCCCCATGATGCCGATCGCATCATTTACCGTGCTGCGTCCATGTTGTGCCGATTGCAGCGTATTTTGCGAACTTTCCTTAGCGCTCAAAGAACGGTCTTTAGCCAGTTGAATCAAAGACGACAGTTCCAGCAAAACGCGGGATACTTCCATCATTGCATTGAATTCGACATCGCTGCTCTTCGCGATGCCCGCTACGTCGTCGGCGATCAGATGACTGTTGGCGTTCGCTTCTTCGCTGGTGGCCGCCAGTTCTTCCGACGCGGCGGCGATTTCGAGCGCGGAGCTCTTTACGACCGAAACGACGCGTGCCTGGCGTTCCAGCATCGCGTTGAAACTGGCGGAAAGCAGGCCGATTTCATCGCGCGACGTCACGCTCGAACGGACCGATAAATCGCCATGGCTGGCGTTGCTCATCAAGTTTTGCAATGTCTCGATCGGACGGGTGATTTGGGCTGCCAACAAGACTGCCGCGCCGCTGCAAAAAAGGAGAATCAGGAGAACGGCTCCGCCGACGGAAAAGAGGAAATTTTGCAGGACGCTATTCGCGCTCTGCTGACTTTTGCCGCTGAAAATAAGACCGACCGGTTTGTTTTCCCAATCGAGCAGCGGCTTATAGACGGTGCGATAGGGTTGGCCGAGAATTTGAGCCGTACCTTGGTATGGTTTAGCCTGGCCAAGAACGACCGCGGCGATTGCCGGATCCAGTTTGGTATCGACGATCCGTTTGCCATCCTTTTGGATCGTGGAAGAGAGACGGACATCCGCGTTGAAAACGGTGGCGTCGACATTATAAAGTTCTTTGATCGTATCGACGAGCGAATCCTTGCCAAGATTATAACCGGCACTGACCACGCCGACCAATTTGCCGGATTTGTCAAGGACGGGTACGCCGGAACGGATGCCAAGTTTCACCGTTGTGCCGGGTTCAACGGCAGAAGTGATTTTACCTTGCAGTGCTTGTTTGACGTTGGCTTCGTCGGTAATGACGTCACCTTTTTTTTCTGGTGCATGCGTGCGTGCGATGACGGTGCCGCTCTCATCGGTGAGCGTAAGAAAATCGAGTGAGGTATGTTTGGCGAGCGGTGCGGCAACTTGCAAGAGTCGTGCACTGTCTTTCGACGCCAGTGCGGCGATCAGATCGGGATTGGCAGCTAGAAGCTTAGCGCTGCTTTCTGCGTTTGAACGGTACTCGCTCAGCAAAGCGTCAAGGCCTTCCATGCCGTTGGCCGCGCCTTCTTGCGTTGCGGCAGCGACATATTGGTTAAAAAAATACATGGACAATCCGACCGCGATGCCGCAGCCGATCAAGAGAAAGCCCAGGATGATCAGCAACAGCTTGTGTTTGATTCGCAAATCTTTCAGCACGCTATCATCTCCCCATTTTCTTATCTGCCTTGCCTGACGATATCCTTAAGCAGCCGCACGCGCGTCCCCTTTCGGTTGTAACTGAGCGAGTCGGCTGCCAAAAGCATGATGCTGATGCCGCGGCCGCAGTCTGACAACGCACCGCTGTCAAAAGCCGCCTGACCTAAACGGGAAAGTTGACGCAGGATCATTTGTGCCGGAAAACCGGGACCGCCGTCGCGCACCTCCACGACCAAAGTCGTCGCGTGCAGCAGATAAATCGTGAGACGGACTTCGAGCCGTCCTGCTTTATCCCGGCCGTTTAACAACGCATTATTGATGGCTTCATGTACGGCGATTTCAAAAAGGCTAACCCCGTCGCTTTTCATGATCTCGCGTAGACAGACGGCGATTTCCTCGACCGCGTCTGCGAAATCATCCAAACTGTTCAGCGTCAAATCCAATAATTTTGTCAGAACTGCCCAACGCTTGCCATCCTGCGGCATGCAAATGCGCAGGCAAATTGCCGAAGCATCGTCGCGGCAGACCGGTTGCAGCGCAGTTTTTTTCAAAAACCGCACCACGTCGGAGAAATGATCCAAGCCGATTTCTTCGCAGCGGGGATAGGCGTCGAAGAGGCCGTCAGTTGTGAAATAAAAACAATCGCCGGCTTTTATTTCAAAGCTTTGCTGCTTGAAAAGCGGCTTCTGGTCCACGCCGACCAAGGAAGACGCTGTTTCTACGATCTTTCGTTCGCCGGCGCAGTATGCGAGGAAATAATTGACGCCGCCAGTCACATAATGCAGCTTTTTGCCGATCAGATCGACTTCGAAATAGAATACGGTAGCAAAGGAATCTTCCGGATAATAACGCAACGCCTTTTCATTGACCCAGCGCAGTTTCTGTCCGAGGCTGCCGGGCAGGTGGACCGCATACCAAAGAAAGGCAGCGGTTAGTGAAGCCTGCATGCCGGTCGCGACGCCGTGTCCGCAGACGTCGAGCAGGAAGCCTTTTAAACGGCGTTCGCGCGGATCCCAGAAGTAATCGTAAAAATCACCGCTGATGCCGGTGCAGGAGTGAAAAATGCAGCGGATTTGCAGAAGATCGTTGTCAAGATCCGGCGGCAGAAAATTGCGCTGTAATTGTTCGGCGCGGGCCAGATCATTACGCAGTTCTTCCTGAAAAAGGTGATATTCGGTCATGTCGGATAAACTGACAAGCACCAATTCCTGCCCGTTATAGAGAATCAAAGAGCAACGGATTTCAACGTTGCGCCACGAACCATCCCAAAGACGCAGCGTGACTGACGGCAGAACTAGCGAACCTTTTTCCAAGATGGCCTTGGCATGCTGTTCGAGCACTTCGCGTTGGCTTTGAAACACATCCCAGAGAAAACTGTCGATGACATTCTCGCGCCCGACAAACGCGGCGAAGCTCGGATTGGCTTGAATAATCCGACCGCTGACGGGATTTACGGTAAAAATGCTTTCCGTACTTTGCTCGAGCAACGCTTTATAGCGCAACCCCTCATCTACCATTGTACCGCGGTAGTAAGCGAGGCGATCGATTAACTGGTTTACTGCCTGCGAAACCTGCGCCACTTCGCCGTCGCCGGATTGAAAATAGAGACGGTTCCAGTGATCCGTGCTCAGATCGATATTTTGGATGCCTTGCGTTAGCTGCGATAGCGGCGCCAACACTTTACGTTGCAGAAACCAGCAATACAGCAATAACGGCGGCGCGCAGAGCAGCGTCAAAGCGGCGAGCAATTCCAGCCAGCGACCGCTGACCAGCGCAGAACCAAGCCAATAATCGACGGCCAGAAAGGTTAAAACCTGCGTTAGCAAAACAAGCAAAGAAGCACGACGCGCTTTTTTTTGCAAACTCATGGCCTCACCATCCGATGCTGCAGTCTCGATGTCGCGGCAAAAGATGCCGCGCGCTATTGCAATCATTATACCATTTATGGAAAAGTTTTACACAAAAAATAGTTTTGCGAAACGAAAAAACAGCACGGCCCAGAAAAACCGCTTGGTTTTTCTGGGCCGATAGTCGAGTCAGCCGCGTGGCGTTTTTTTGTCTTCGTACATGAGTGAATCAATATGCTGCAGAAAAGCATCGGGCGTCAAAGCGGTTCTTGCGTCATATATGGCGTAGCCGAGCGAGAAAGACAAACGGTAGCTTTTGCCAACGCGACGATTGAAATCTTCTGCCGCCGCGTTGAGGCGTTCTGCCGTTTTTATCAATTCTTCGTGCGACAGGCTATCCAAGATGATGACGAATTCATCGCCGCCGAAGCGGGCGATAAAATCGTTTTCACGCAGGTTGTCCTGAAAGAGTGCTGCGGCTTCTTTCAAGGCATCGTCGCCGGTCGTGTGACCGAAAGCGTCATTGATCTCTTTGAAATTGTTGAGATCGATCAGGATCGCGCCGAACGGAGCGTGCAGGCGGCTGTTCTTGATCTTTGACGCCAGATAACGGTCGAGCTGGCGTCGGTTGTAGACGCCGGTCAGGTAGTCGGTATTCAGACTGCGATCCTGAATGTTCAGATAGACGATCAAAACCGAAAGCATCATGCCGCTCCAATTATAGGAAACGCCATAGTGAAACATTTGAAGCGTCGTACCGATGAACGACGGCAAGGCAAAGAAGAGCAGCGAATAATAATAACGCTTTTCAACTAAAGCGCGCTGCGTCAGAACAAAGAAGAAGGAATAAAGAAAAAGCGCGTAGCAGTAGGCGACGTGAAAAAAGAAATACTCGCCGCGATGGTAGAGGTTGGCAGGATCGACAAAAAAGAACCAGCCGGTTTTCAAACTGCAAAGTGCAAGCACGGCATTGAGCAGCAGGAAAAGCAGCAGGAGCAGCGCGGTCTTGCGCAAACGGCTTTCATCGCGCAGCACCTGTAGGGTGGTGTAAAGAATCCAGAGCGATGGCGCGAGCGGCTCGGCGACATACAAAAGAAGATTGAAAGCGCGGTTAAGCTGGAAATAAAATAGGCCCGGCAGGCCGTTGAAGGCCCAGCCGAGAAGATCGATGACGAGCAGGGCCATATTGCTGAGGATTAATGCGAGAAAGAGTCGGTTGGGCAGATGGGCGCGCTCGCTCTTGCGGTAAGAGCGGAAAAAGAGGAGGAGTAAGACGAGCAAAGAGAGAATGCTGGAATCGGTCGACTGCAACGTTGTCATAAACACCTCGGCGGCACGAATAGTATCAGCTACACTATACGGCGCTTTTGGCGCAGATGCAAGCGCTTGGAAGCGAAAGGCGAACGCTTTAACGGAAAAGCAGGCTAGGAACGGGCAAAAGAGCCGGTTTCCAGCCTGCTTATGAGCTTCGTACGCTAGAGATCGATGTCAAGATTGCCGATTTGCACGTGAATGCGGTTCAGCTCGGCGTGCTCTTCATGCCAGCGGTACCACTCGCGGCGGTTTTCGCGCTGCTCTTCGCGCCAGGCGCGATCCTCGCGGCGTTCGCGCCACTCGCGGTCATAACGTTCCCAGTCTTCACGGTGTTCCTGCCAGGCGCGTTCGTGATGCGAACGGCGCTCCGGGCGGTGGTGTTCATCATCGCCATGCGCCAGGGCGTTTGTCGGGAAGAGCGTCGTGCTTACTGCGAGAGCCAATAAGAGGAAAAGTTTCTTTTTCATGTCTGAACACATCCTTTATGCTGCAATTGCCGAAGGGGAGAGCGGTTATCTTCCTACATTTAGAATACGTTTGTGATATTCAGTTTGCGGCCAGATTCCGTCAAGAAAATGTCAAGGAAAACTGAAGAATATATGACGTGTTTTGTAAGCGTTTTGTAAGTTTTTTAAATGAATGATGCAAAGGTAGGCATGATATAATCTTCCAATGAAATAAAAAACAGGAGCTGGTTACGTGAAATCGCAAATCAAGACAAGAATGATCATTGGAGCACTGACGCTATTGACGACAGCGTGGAGCCATACGGCATATGGCGCGGAGGAAGCGGCGAAAGAGGTATTGCCGGTCAGCATGAGTGCGCCGGCGGCAAGCGAACAAACCCCTGTTGCGCCGGAGGCGGCGATTAATACACCGGCGAGTACGGTTGACGCAAACGGGAAAAGTGAAGTTTCAACTCCGGTAACGCCTGTGGTTACTGCTCCGGCCCCTGTGTTCGGCAAAGTGAAAAAAGATGGTAAATTTGGTTATATCGGACAGAACGGTGCGGTCGTACTGCCGACGGACTTCAGTGAACTCGAATGGAATGACAAAGAGACGCTTATCGTCAAGCAAAAAGGAAAGTATGGTTTGTTCGATCAAAATGGAAAGAGCCGAATCGCAGCGCAGTTTGATTCACTTGAACGGTTGCAAGATGGGCTAGTCGTAGTCAAACTGGATGGAAAAAAAGGCGTTTACAATCAGGCGGGCAAAGTTGTTTTGCCGGTAGAGTTCAAAGAAATATTGGCGGCGCAAGAAGGCATGCTCGCTGCAAAGACGGACAAGGGCTGGAATTATTACAGTGCAGCGAATGCGGCGCTGGTAGCCGGACCGTTTGAGGAGGCGTACAAGTTTTCTGAAGGTTTGGCTGTTGTGAAAAAAGAAGACCGCTATGGTTATGTTGACTTACAAGGAAAACTGGTCATTCCTTGCACATATAAATGGGCCAATGGATTTTCCGAAGGCTTGGCCGCGGTACGAAGTAAAGATAAGATTGGCTTCATCGATAAAAAAGGCAAACTGGCCATCGAAGAAAAATTCAACAACTATGAATATGGCTTCAAACAAGGTTTGGCGATCATAAAAGAAGACGGCAAGTACAAGTATATTGATCCGCGCGGCGCAGTCGCATTTGTCGCGGACTATGATCACGTATACCCGTTTGACAATGGTCTGGCGGAAGTGCGCCAAGAAGTAAGGAGCACTTCTTGGGGCGGCGTATTTACGATGGCGCTGGCGGCTTCGGCTGGCGTATACCGTGTAAACAGCAATGAGTTGACCGATCTGAATATCAAACGAGGTTTTCTCGATCGGACGGGAAAAGCGGTGATTCCGACCCAGTATGACCACGTGGCGGAGTTTAAGAACGATCTTTCGCTGGTTAACGTTAAGGACAAGCAAGGCTATGTGAATCGCAAGGGAGAATGGGTGATTCCGGCCGAATATGAGTTCTTAGGCGAATTTAGCGACGAGGTCGTTGTGGCGAAAAAAGATGACAAATGGAATTACATGGATAAGAATAACAAACCGTTGACTAGGCTGCTCTTTACTGCAGGCACGGATTTCAGTTGCGGTCTGGCTGCCGTGAAACTGGGTGAGCAATGGGGCTTTATCAATCGCAGCGGCAATCTCGCGATCAAAGGGAAATTTGATGAAGCAAGACCGTTCAGCGAGGATATCGCGGTCGTGAAGTACAAGACCTTTTGGGGCGCGATCGACAAGAACGGCGAATTCGTCATCCTGGCCAACGCCAACTTTGAAGAACTCTCCGACTTTCATAACGGTTTGGCGGCCGTTAAAGTGAAAGGAAAATGGGGTTATATCCGCAGCGACGGAAAGATGCTCGTCGAGCCGCAGTACGATGCGGCGGACGCGTTTTTATAAGAGTGTGAGTGAAAAACAGGCGGGCCGAGCGGCGCGTCTGTTTTTTTCAAATCGCATAATGCGGCAGAAAGGATAAGGCGCATGCAGAATATTTTATTTGTTTGCAGTCGCAACAAGTGGCGGAGCCTGACTGCGGAAAAGATATTTTCTGGCCGGAGCGCTTATAGTGTACGCTCGGCCGGGACAGAAGAACAGGCACGAGTTAAAGTGACTGCAGGTCATATCGGTTGGGCTGACATCATCTTTGCAATGGAAAAGAAACACGTGCGTAGACTAAAAGAAAAGTTTGCGGATGCGTTGCGGGAGAAAAAGTTGATCTGCCTGCAGATACCAGATGAATATCGGTTTATGGATGAACAATTAGTGGAACTTCTGCAAGAGCAAGTAGCGTTATACATTGATTTAAAATAAAAAACGCGTAGAATGCTAACAAGCTCGATCCGCCAAAAGATGTACGAGGAGGACTTTTAATTTGCACTTTGCCAAGAGGATATTTTTGATCGAAGGGGAAGTAGTATATAACAAAGATGCAGCAAAATATCAGCTAAACGGAGGCGTTTGATGATGGAAAAAACGGTAATCGTTCAACAGCAGGATGGAATTTTGCGACTGACGCTAAACCGGCCGGATTCGCTGAATGCCTTGAACCAGGAGATGGTCGCCGAATTGCGGCAGGCGCTGCGTGAAGCGGCGGTCGACCCGGCTGTGCGTGTCGTGGTTCTGTGCGGCAGCGGACGCGGTTTTTGCGCCGGCGGCGATCTCGGTTATCTGGAATCGATCGCCGGAACGGCGCGTGCGAAGGACTTCATTGTCTCGGTTGGCGAATTGGCGGAGGCGATCCGCCGACTGCCGAAGCCGGTGCTTGCGCAGGTACATGGCGTAGCGGCCGGCGCCGGATTCAATTTAGCGCTGGCCTGTGATCTGATCGTGGCTAGCCGAACCGCCAAGTTTGCGCAAAGCTTTGCCAAGGTCGGACTGATTCCCGATTGCGGCGGCACCTATCTGTTGCCGCGTTTGATTGGCATGCACCGGGCCAAAGAGCTGATGTTCACCGGCGATGTGGTCAATGCGGAAAAACTGCAGGAATGGGGTTTGCTCAACCATCTGACGGAACCGGAAGAGCTCGAAGAAGAGAGCGCTTTTTGGGCGAAACGGTTGACGCTCGCACCGCCGCTCGCCGTTGCCAAGCTGAAGCAGGCTTTGCATGAAGCGGAACGCTCCGACTTTGCGCAGGCTACGGCACGGGAGGCGGAACTACAGGCGCAATGCCTGGACACGCAGGATCACGCCGAAGGCGTTGCCGCGTTTCGTGAAAAACGGCAGGCGAAATTTACCGGCTGCTGAGGCGAAGGAAGGCAAGGGACGGTCGCAAACAGGGCTTTTCCTGATTTGCGACCGTCCTTTATACTTGCCCGATACAGTTTGTTTTAACAGGAGGGGTTTCGGTGGAATGCATCGTTAAAGGTTTGAAATTACATTATCAATGCCATGGTGAAGGGGAACCGATCCTGCTTTTACACGGATTTTATCCGGATCATCGCCTGATGGCGGGCTGCATGGAACCCGTACTGCATGAAAACGGCTATAAACGGATTTACCTCGATCTGCCGGGTATGGGACAAAGCGAGAGCGCATCTTGGCTCAAAAGTGCGGATGAGATGCTGGAAATCGTACTCGCCTTCATTGAACGGCTGCTCCCCGGCGAAGATTTTCTCTTGGCCGGCGAGTCATATGGCGGCTATCTGGCGCGCGGCATCGTCCGGCGGTTGGAAAAACGGGTGACGGGATTGTTTCTGCTTTGTCCCTGCATCGTTGCGCAATCTGAGCGGCGTACCTTGCCGCCGCATGCGGTGCTGCGCCGCGATGCGGCGTTGCTCGCGCAATTGCCGCCCGAAGATATGCCGGGCTATGCCGCGATGGCGGTGGTGCAGAGCAAAGAGACCTGGCGGCGCTACGAAAAAGAAGTGTTGCCGGGTCTGAAACTGGCGGACGCTGATTTCCTAAAACGCTTTGAAGTGCAGGGCTATGCGTTTTCCTTTCCGGTCGATCAAGGCGTCCGCTATCAAAAACCGACGCTGATCCTGACCGGAAGGCAGGATGACTGCGTCGGATATCAAGATGCATGGCAGCTACTGGAACAATATCCGCGCGCGACATTTGCCGTGCTTGACCGAGCCGGACACAACGCGCAGATCGAACAGCCGGAACTCTTCAACGCGCTGCTGAAAGAATGGTTGGCGCGCGTGCAGGAAGGACAGCTGGACATCTAAGCGGCAAGTATGTCTTTTGACCGGAGCATATCCATATCCTGAGGATGATAAATAAGGCAAGGATTTTAGCGCAAGAGAGCGAAATAGAAGCGAATGAGCACTTTTAACGGAAACTGAAGGAGGATACGATGGGCAAGAAGTTTGATGAGTCCGAAGAAGAGGCAATGGAAGAGATGATGCTGACGATGTTGAAAAAGGAAGCCAAGAAAGAGGCGCAACGTTGGACGCGGCGTTTCAGCGCCAAACCGGATATGAAAGAAGTCTTGGCGGCAATGACGAAGGAAGAGCTGAATGAACGCAGGAAAATGCTGACGCTGAAAGGCGCGGCTACGCTAAAAAAGGACGAACTGGTCCGTGTCGTGGCGGAAGCGATTCTCGAACGCGCCGAAGTTCTCTTTGAACTGCTTGACGAAAAACAGCACCAATGGCTGCGCCAGATTTGCGCTGCAGGCGGCGTGGTCGCGATACAGGAAGAGGAGGCCGAGATGCACTGCCTGGAATGGCTTTACAGCATCGGCTGGGTCGCGTTCGGGCATGTCGGCGATACGCGCTGTGTGATTATGCCGAGCGAACTGATGACAGTATTTCAGCGCGTCGACGGCGCGGAACTGAGCAGGATTGCCGCGCAAAACTCGCAGTGGATCATCCTGGCCAGCGGTCTCGTTTATTATTACGGCGTCCTGTCGCCAAAAGAAATGGTTGATCGCCTGACGGAGCTGACCGGAGATGCGGTGGAAGAAGAGCGCCTCTATGCGGTGATCGGAATTAATGCCGCCGAAGGCGACTGGGGCATTGCGCTGGAAGAAGATTGGTTCTGCGACTATCGGGTCTGGGATCCGGAGGCGATGCGACAGGAACAGAAACGGTACCCGGATGTGACGCCGTACCCATTCACCTATGAGCAATTTTATGCGGCCGGGCAACTTCATTTTGTCGAACGCAATGCGCCCTTTGAAAACCTCGTTCAATTGCTGGAAAAAGAGTGGCGGGCGGAACCGGACGAAGCGGTCGAACAGGTCGAAGAGTGGGTCATGATGCTGCGAAACGGCGAGGAAGTCGGCGAAGTCCTTGCATTTATTGAAGAGTCGCTGGTGTTTCCGACGCGCAAGCTGGCCAAGAAAATGATTGACCTGCTGGTGGCGCTTTCAAACGGTACGCGCCAGTGGGCGCTTAAAGGATATGCGCCGCAGGAACTGCGTCAATTGAAAAATCCGGACAGCAATGTGGTGCTGCTGCATAAACCGACGGCGCGCCAGGATCAGATCGGACGCAATGAACCCTGTCCGTGCGGCAGCGGCAAGAAATATAAAAAATGCTGCGCGCATAAAGACGAATTGCAATAAAAAATAGAAGGCGGAATCAGCTTCCGCCTTCTATTTTTTCTTAGGGCTTTTTACGGTTTTTGCCTGTTTGTCGGTGAAGAATTTAGAACTCTTCGTCGCCTTGAGCAGATTTTTGTAACTGCTCTTGTCAGAAATCTTTCCCATCCGATGCCTCCAACTTACCTTGTATTTTCGGGCCGCCGTCGTCGTCGTGTCGTCGGCCGCTGCATGAGCGCAGATAAACGTTCCACATTACTATACTACGAGTTGCGGCTGGTTGCCAGTTTTATTTGCCGCCGCGGTCACAGACAAAACCGGGTTCAGTTCTTGTCTTCCGTCAGGATGCGCCGGATCAATTCGGATAAAACCTTAGGATCGGTATCGGCCAAAGGGTGCTCCGCCTTGCGTGCGGCGGGGTTGGCTAAAGGGGCGGGTTTCTTTTGCTCGGGGCTGTCCGGCTTTTTGCTCATGTGATCGCCTCCTTACCGACAGTGTACCATTTGCAAAATAAAAAGAAAATAGCGAAATAAACGGCAGGACTTTTAGCCTAAGACGCGGAATAAATTTCCAATACTATTGAGCGGGAATGCCAAGGGGAGAGGGAGCGAGAGGCGGACTTTGCCGTTTGTACTTTGAAAGGGGAGGCTTTCGATGTTGGACACAAAAACGATGATTCTGATGTTGGCGCTAGGCAACATGGTTTTGTTTTTTAATCTGAGTTTTTTTGCCCGCTGGGGAAAACAAACGCCGGGCGGTGAATACTGGCATTGGTCAAAGGCGGCGCAGGCCTGCGGCTGGCTTTGTCTGTTCTTGCGCGGTACGATTCCCTACGGCGCTTCTTTTTTGCTGGGCAATATCCTGCTCTTGAGCGGTTTTTGGCTGGAAAGCATCGCACTGCGTCAGCAGGGAAATGCAAAAGAAGGAAAAACGATCATTCTTGGCGGGATCGGCTTGCTGGTCGGCAGCGTATTCTATCTTTATCTCGCAAAAATCGGGCCGGCGATCAGCGTCGCGATCGTTTCACTGCTCAGCAGCCTGCCCTATGCCTATGTCGGTTTTGAACTTTCTAAGGATTGGAAAAGTGCGAGTCGCCTGCGACGCTTCCTTGCCGGCGTGACGTTGGCGTTGTCATGGATTGTCCTGTTCCGTGTGGTCGCGGTGCTGATCAATCCCTTCGGCCTGTTCGCTAACAACGCCTACCAGATGGTGGTCTTTCTTGCCTGGTATCTCTTGATGCTGACGACCGGTTTCGGCTTCATCCTGCTGGCGAAAGAAAAAAGCGATCAACGCATCGTGCAAATGACGATTACCGATCCGCTGACCAAGATCTTGAACCGGCGCGGGTTTGAGGAAGTCCTGCAGCGTTCTTCCGCAATGGCGAATCGCAAGGCGAAGCCTTTTTCCCTCTTGCTGCTCGACATCGATTCGCTCAAGCTGATTAATGATCAGCATGGCCGGACGACGGGCGACAGCGTATTGGAAACGGTCGCTCAGGTGTGCCGCGGGCTGTTGCGTGAAGGCGACTGGGTCGGTCGCTGGGGCGGCGATGAGTTCGCCGTATTGCTGCAGGATTCGGAGCGTGAACAGGCGAAAACGGCAGCAAAGCGGATTTTAGAGGCGATTCGGGATCATTACGTTACGCGGGGAGACGAAAAGGTATCGCTGACGCTTAGCGCCGGAGGGGCGACCTGGCATAAAGGGGAATCGTACGCGATGCTGTTGGCGCGGGCAGATCGCGCCCTATCCAGGGCGCAGGAAGAAGGCTGCAACTGTTTCGCCTTTGATGAAGAAAACGGCGCGGAAAAGGCGGCTAAATAAAAAAAAGATACCCCTCGCGTTCTTCGCCGAAGGGTAGCATCAAGGTTTCTCTAATCTCTCTCCTATGCAATTCATCGTAGCGTGGTAACCTCCGTAATGCGTTAGTGGGGCGCGTAGCGGCTGTTGTTCAGACCGAAATTGGCTATGCTGCGTACCAGATAGGCGAAGGGCCAGATCAAAGTCACGCCGCACATGAAGAGTGGGTAGGCCAGGCAGAGTAAAAGGATGCAAAGCGGAGACAGGATAAACGATGCGATCATCGTAGGCATTCTGGTTACCCGCATGATTCGTTCCTCCTTTCTGCAAAGAGTCTTCTCACCACAAGCATAGCACTGAATTTGTCTTTGCGACAAGTCTTGCAAAAGGGGAAAAGCGGGCATTTAATCGGAATTTAAGCGGGATTCTGTGAATTATCAGACGAATGCGCTTGAATTTGTGAAAAATCCATGTTTCTCATTTTAAAGTTTAGGCTGCCGTGCGTAAAAATCGTTTTTCAAACGTCTGGAAGGCGCTTGTTTCGCCGAGCGAAACCACGAGCAAAGCCGACCAGATAAAGGCGAAGGATATCAGATGGCTGAAACTGAACGGTTCGCCGTAAACGAAGACCCCGATCATAAGCGCCAGTGTTGGCGAAAGATATTGAATGAAGCCGACTATTTTGAGCGGCAGCTGTTTGACGCCGCTCGCGAACAAAAGAAGCGGCGTCGCCGTGATCGCGCCGGTACCGATGCATAAAAGAAGGATTGCTGTTCCCTGCGTGCTGAAGGCGGCTGTTTCCTGCTGGCTGAGCTGCGTGAGATAAAAAAGCGCCAGTGGCGAGACCAACAGCGTCTCAAGGGCGATGCCGCTGACGGCGCCGACTTGGATGACCTTCTTGCACAAACCGTACAAACCGAAGGAAACAGCAAGAAAAAGGGAGATCCAAGGGAAAGAACCGAGCTGCCAGGTCATGTGCAGGACGCCGCTCAGGGCAAGCAGACAGCCGATGCCCTGCCAGAGCGTCAAGCGCTCTTTCAGGAAAAGCAAGCCCAAGGCGATGCTGACCAACGGATTGATATAGTAGCCGAGGCTCGATTCCACGATGCGGTTGCTCTGCACGGCCCAGATATAGACCAGCCAGTTGGCGCTGATCAGAAGCGAGGCCGCAAAGAGCGCCGCCGCATGTTTCGGATGCGCTAGGAGGAAGCGGATTTCCTGGCGAAAGGTTGCCAGCGAATTGCTGACGAGCAGCAAGATAAGCAGGAAGAAGAACGACCAGACGATGCGATGCGCGAGTACTTCCATTGCCGGGACGGTCGTCAGCAGTTTCCAGTAGATCGGCAACGCGCCCCAGAGAATATAGGCGCTAACGATCGATAATAAACCTGGCTTGGCCAGAATTGAAGCGGTATCTTGTTTCATAATAAACTCCTTTGTTGACGCGCTCATGGCGGATTTCATTTTAGTCTATTGCAATAAGGCGGCAAAAGCAATAGCAGAATCCTGCTGAATCGCTAAAGAAAAAACGAGAGAGAGGTTGACAATAAGCGAGAAGAGTCATAGAATATATCTGTAGCTAAAGTACAACAGATAAATAGCTGATGGGGAGTCGCCAAGCTGGCTAAGGCACCTGACTCTGACTCAGGCATTCGAGGGTTCGAGTCCTTCCTCCCCAGCCAACACGACTCGCTAGCTCAACTGGCAGAGCAACTGACTCTTAATCAGTAGGTTCACGGTTCGATTCCGTGGCGGGTCACCAATTTAATGATTTAAGGCGTTCCCCTATAGGGAAGCCTTTTTTGCTTTTAGGGTGTTTTGTGCGCATTCTATAAGCAGATTTTATATCCTAATTATAGAAGCTCCGTAACCATAGAAAAAGACAGGTAAAAGCCTGTCTTTTTCTATGGTTACGGATGAACTGTTTGAAGGGAGATTTAGAGATATATGCCAAACAGTAAGAGGGGATTCTTTTGTCTACCTTACGCTTTTAATTTCATGAAGGCATCACGAGTTCCAAAAGTATCATAGATAATAGTCAACTCTTTAATTCTACGGCAGGCTGATAAATTAATTATATCAACACACTCAAAAAATGTTTGAGAACCATCTTTCATAGTCCAATCATAACGAAAATGTACTGCCCCAACGGAGGGCGTGTTTTTATTTGAAAATACATTTAATAAAGTGATTTTTGATTGTGTCGTATCTTTAAATAAATCTTTATAAAAAATCTGAGCTGAGACTGTTCCATAAAGTGGGGACTTAACTATCGCATCTTCTGCGAACAATTGGATGGTAGATTGATAATCGGCACTTTCCAAACCTGTGAAATATTTTTTTATGATGTCATTCATAATAACAATTCCTCCTGTAATTTCTGCTATGAATATAGTATAATATTAAATGAATTTTTTCCATTCTGTATGAAATAAATATTAAGCTAAACATGTTTCGTATGAAATATATTTTAGGAGTTGTTCTGTCGAATGAAATTTGATGATATTGATTTTAATATACTTGCTGAGCTTCAGAAAAACAGTAGGGTATCTATACGAGAATTGTCCAAAAAAATTAATTTATCTCCTCCCTCCGTAACTGAAAGGGTTAGACGATTAGAAGATAACGGAGTGATTGAGGGTTATACGATTAAGATAAACAAAAACAAATTAGGGTTAACGATAAAATGTATAGTGGAAGTAACTTTAAAAGGGAGTGAATATGAATTAGCCCCTTCCTATATCATTAATTATCCAAAGTGTGAATATTGTTTTAGAGTTGCAGGTGAATCTTGCTTTATCGTTGTGCTTTCATTATCATCATTTAGTGAAGCAGAAGATTTTATAAAAGAAATTTCCCCCTTTGCAATGACGAAAACAAAGTTTGTTTTTGAGCAATTGAATATTAATGAAGATATAAAAAAATACTTCCCGAAGTAAATAGAACAGAATTTTTTTAACCTGTTTAGACCGTAGCTGAAAGGCACCTTGCGCAAATCCTAAGGTGCGTTCAGCTACGGTCTAAAACGTTCTTAAAGAACGCGTTTGACGAATTGCTGGCGGCAATGCAATCCGCTTTGAACGGCGTACCTGTGGCAGAGTCGTGAGAGTAAAAGCAGCGCCGCTTATACTGCTGGAGTGAAAAACAATAGCCGCCGTATCCGGCATTGACGCTGCTTGAACTGCCGGGCCGCCAAACAGAGGGGTGAGCAGTGCAATCATAAAGAAGGAGCACGAATGGTATTTAAATACGGCGGCGGTTGGAATTTGCCTTGCTGGAAGGATAAAAGGAGGCGATTTTCATGAAAGTGTTTTTGAATCCCGGTCATGCGCCGGGCGGAGTGCCCGATCCGGGGGCAGTGAATGCGGCGCTTGGGCTGCGGGAGGCGGATGTGGTCGCGGCTGTCGGCGCGGCGGCTGCCGCTTATTTGCGGGCTGCCGGATGTGAAGTGATGGTCTGTCAGGATGATTCGTTGGCGCAGGTGACGAGGCAGGCGAATGCAGCGGCGGCGGATTTGTTTGTCAGCATTCATTGCAACAGCGCAGGCGATCAGGCGGCGCGAGGGACGGAGGTCTGGTATTGCGACGCTTCCGCTGCGGGAAGAGAACTGGCCAACTGCATCCAAAATCAACTGGTCGCGGCGCTGGGGTTGACGGATCGAGGCTGCAAAGCGGCCGTACCCGGCGTGAACGGTTTATATGTCTTAACGCGAACGGCTATGCCGGCGGTATTGGCCGAGCTCGCCTTTCTTTCAAATCCTGAGGAGGCAATACTCTTAGCGAGTGCCGAAAAGCAAAAGGAATGCGCGGCGGCGCTGGCGCGCGGCGTAACCGACTATGCGGCGCGGCTTTGAAAAAGGACTAGGCGAAGAGAAAGAGGTTGTCTCAATATCGAGACAACCTCTTTCTTATTCATTCCAGCTTTTGCTGACGACGAGCGCAAGCTGTTCCGGTTGAAAAGTTAGCAGGCTATAGTCGAGCGGTTTTGCCTGGCTGCGATCATAAGAACGCAGCAGAAGTTGGCCGTCCGGCTGAACCTGGATATAACCGCTTACACTGTGGTCGGCTGCGGCGAATGGATTTACTGCTTTGTAATCACTGACGCTGTTGTCCGGCAAGCGAAGCAGGACGGGTTTAAGTTGTCCGTCCGCGATGCAGAAAAAACGCAGCTCGGCATTCAGCGTACCGCCTTGGCGGATAACAAGCAAATCGGGCTGTCGATAGCTTTGCCAGCGCGGCAAGAGCGAAATCATGTCGCGTGACAGGTTGAACTGTCCGATGGATGTGTTGTTGGGAAAGAGAGAGGTTTCTTGGATGACGGCAGCGTTATCTTTGGCGCTGGCGGCCCAGTAACGGCCGCGGACGATGATGTCATTTGACAAGGCTAGATCGCTGTCAGCTTGATTGATTTGGCGTTCTTCATAGTTGGTGAAAATGTAAATATTAAAGTTGTCGCCGTGTTTGTCACGCAGCGCATAACCAGGATGGCTGGCGCCTAGCGGTGCGTGCGTCTTGACGTAAGGCAGCGGCACGAGCTGTCCGGCGAGCAGAGGCATATCCGGCAGACTGGCGTTAAGCTCTAATGCCTTATCGATGATGGGTTGCCAACCTGCGGCGGCGGATGCGGAATAAGGTTGTATGCCGGCAGTTTCTGCAACGGTGATGTAACCATTGTCTTGCGGCATGTCGGGTGAAACGATCCAGTCCTGACTGGCCGGTTTTATGACGAGATGGCGAG
The DNA here is from genome assembly GCF_030542965.1 of Azotosporobacter soli. Classification (NCBI taxonomy): domain Bacteria; kingdom Bacillati; phylum Bacillota; class Negativicutes; order Selenomonadales; family Sporomusaceae; genus Azotosporobacter; species Azotosporobacter soli. The sequence continues at coordinate 410,222 of NZ_JAUAOA010000001.1, read as the reverse complement.
TGGCTCCAGGGCGGTTAGGGTTGCCGATGCAAACGGGAAGCGTGAAAACTGTCTCGCCGTTGGCAAGGAGAACGGAATGCGCTTGCCACGGATTCCACCAGTACGATGTGCCGCTTTCTGTGCGAGTAGCCAATGTCCAATCACCGGCGGAGCAAAATGAGGACGGAAGAAGTAGTAGGAATGCGGCGACAAGCAAAGCGAAACGTGTGAAAGAACGCAATGCTGCGAGCGTCATGGAGCAGCGGCGCAATAGGGGAAAGGATACATACATGAACAATCCCTCCTTACTGTGTGATGCTTAAAAAGCTCTAAGAAAAGAGTAACGCAAAAAAATAAAAAAGAAAACTTTTTTATTTTGCACAAGATGGGATATAATGGAAGCGGAGTTAACTAAATTAAAATATTAACGACAAGCAGGGAGAAAAGCAGGCGAAGCAGAATAATTGATGAAAAGATGCGACTGTAAGCATACTGAAAATAAATAGAGAACAGCGGAATTATTTGGGAGGTGTTATCGTGAGTCAAGCGGCGGAGAAAAAAGGTATTTTGATTGAAACGGGAACAAATGAGTTTGAGATCATCGAATTCTCAATCGGTAAGGTGAACTACGGTATCAATGTGGCGAAAGTCAGAGAGGTTATCAATTGCGTTCCGACGACCAAGCTTCCCAATGCGCATCCCTATGTCGACGGGATTTTCACCTTGCGGGGCAGGATCATGCCGCTCGTAAATTTGCCGCGCTGCCTGGGCTCGGTTGTCGATCCGGAAGATGCGGACGCCGGACAGAACATCATTGTCAGTGAGCTCAATAATTATTTTGTCGGCTTTCTTGTCGACAAGGTCTCGCGTATCCATCGCGTGTCCTGGGAGCAGATGGAGCCGCCGCCCGATATCACGGATTCGGAAATGGTGGTCGGAATTATCAAGATGAACGAAAAGATGGTCGTACTGCTCGACTTCGAAAAGATCGTTTCCGAAATCAATCCGGAAATCAACCGCAAATTGAGCGCCGTGCCGGAAACCAGCGTTGACCGTCGCGAAGAACGCAACAAGAAGACGCTGGTGGTCGCCGAAGACTCGCACATGCTGCGTGACCTCTTGATCAGCACGCTGCATGCATCCGGCTATGTGAACGTATTGGCGTTCCCGAACGGCAAAGAGGCCTGGGAGAAGCTGGAGGAAATTGGCAAGAGCGGACAGCCGATCGAAAAAAGCGTGCAGTTGTTGATTACCGATATTGAAATGCCGCAGATGGACGGGCATCATCTCTTGAAACGCATTCGTGAAAATCGCGACCTGCAGCCGTTGCCGGTCATCATCTTCTCGTCGCTGATTAATGAGGAAATGCGGCGTAAAGGCGAGGCGCTCGGCGCAAATGCGCAGATTTCAAAACCGGAGATTGCACAGCTGATCGATCTTGTTGATAAAGAAGCACTGTAGAAATAACTGACGGCAAAACGGGAGGAAGCAGATGAAAATCTTGGTGGTGGATGATTCGACTTTTGCCCGCGGTATTCTCATCCGTGAATTGAAGGCGAACGGTATTGCCGAAAGTGAAATCAGCCAATCGGATAATGGCGCGGGTGCGATGGAAAGCATGGCGGCGCAGGCGTTTGATTTGGCGCTTTTGGATATTGTGATGACCGGGATCGACGGCATCGCGGTGCTGAAAGCATTTAAGGAAACGCAGCCAAAGGCCAAGGTCATCATGTGCAGCAGCCACAGCTCGCCTGAGGCGCTTGAAGAATTGAAAGCTTTGGGCAGCGACGCGTTCTTGTTGAAACCTTTTTCGGCGCAGGAATTTAAAGAAGTGGTCGGCCCGTTTCTTGAAAAATAGGAAAGAGCAACGCTTTTTCATAACGGTAAAGAAAGACTGTCGCAAAACAGCGCTAAAATGCTGTTTACGGCAGTCTTTTTTTGTCTGAAACAGGTCTTTTGCTGAAGCGGCCATGCACTGCGGCTCGAGAGATTGGCGGCGTTTAGCAGGAAACAGGTCTTCGACGCCGAAGATACAAGAAAAGCAGAGGTAAGAGGGGGACAAAGGATGATTGCAATTTTCGATCGACGCGGCGTCGTGCGGGCGTGGCTCGACAAAGAATATGTGTATAACCTCGAAGGCTCTAAAGTACTGGGCTTTTTAGACAATGAAGGTGTTTTCAATGTACATGGCGAGCCGTTGGGCTTTTTTTCGACCGGCTTTTTCCGCGATAAAAGCGGCTTTGTCGTCGCGTTCATCGATTCGGCGCTTGGCGGGCCACGCCTGCCGGAACGCCAGCAGGAACCGTTTTCGCCGCTTGGCGTCGTGCCGCCGCTGACGCCGCTGCCGACGCGTCTTTCGGCAGTGCCGGGGCCGCGTGCGGACTGGTCGTCGCTTGATTGGCGCGATTTTATCCGGGATTAGGATAAAAAGAAACGATAACACGAAGAAGCGAAGTCGGGCGATTCTATCGGCCGACTTCGCTTCTTCGATTCTTCGTGTAAAAAATGCCCCGCTTGAGTTCGTTTTGTCGACAGTTTCAAAGGCCGTCTCTATCTGAGACGGCTCTTTTAAAATGCGCGTGCTACTGCCGTTTGCCGCGCGCCAGGGAAGCGAAAATTCCGCAGGTGCATAGCGCAGTGAAAATGAGAAATGCGTTATGGCTGCTTTGCAAAAGGAGCGCGCTCGTATTTTCGCTGCTGGAATGGAGCGAAAAGAGCAGCGTGACGATTGCCATGCTGACGGCTTGTCCGGTCAGACGCATCATCGCCAGCGTTGAGGCGGCGACGCCGTAGTGTTTTTTTTCGACGGAGCTCATGATGGCGTTGGTGTTTGGCGAAGAAAAGAGGGCGAAGCCAAGACCGACTAAGGTAAGATTCACAAGGATAAGCGCGAGCGGACTGTCGGCAAGCAGGAAGGTGAAGAAAAAGAGTCCCAAGGCGCTGAGCGCCATGCCCCAGGAAGCGATGAGCGCCGGTTGAAGGCGATCGGACAGGCGACCGGCCAGTGGCGAAAAAAGGGCCATGAAGAGCGGCAGCGCGAGCAGGATTAGACCGGATTGCGCCGAATCTAAATGGCGGATCAGTTGCAGATGCAGGGAAAGAAGAAAGCTGACGGCAAAGGTCGCACTGTAGTTGATCAGCGCCGCCAGGTTGGAAAATGCGAAGAGAGGATTATTGCAAAACAAACGGACGGGAAGCAACGGCGATGCTTGACGTGCTTCATAGTAGAGAAAAGCTGCGAGCAGAAAAAGGCCAAGCGCGAGCCAATACGCGGAATGGGCGAGCGTTGAAAAGGAAGAGAGGCTGTAGAGTGTCAGCGTGATGCCTGCGGTATAAGAAAATGCCCCCGGCCAGTCGAAATGTTCGCCGCTCGCTTCGCGCCACTCGCCCTGCAGGCGGCGCATGGCAAAGACGGCGGTAAGCGCTGCGAAAACGGCGCTGAAGAAGAAGAGACTGCGCCAGCCGAACTGATAATTTAAAAAGCCGCCCAATACAGGGCCGAGCGAGAGTCCGACATAGGTGGAACCGGTAGTCAGGCCGAGCGCGTAACCGCGCTTCGCCGCCGGGAAGACGGAGGTGAGGATGGCGATGCCGGTGCTGAAGAGCATCGCGCTGGCGATGCCCTGTGCGACGCGAAAGGCCAGCAGCATCGATAAACTGTCGGCTGTGCCGGAAAGAAGCGTGAAAAGGGAGAAAAAGATAATGCCGCTGAGATAAATCTTTTTGCGCCCGATGATGTCGGCCAAACGGCCGAACGGCATAAGGAAAGCGGCGGCGCCAAGAATATAGCTGGAGGCGATCCAGCTGAGCAAAATGGGATCGGCCGAAAATTCGCGCCCGATCGTCGGCAAAGCGAGATTGATGGAACTGGCCATGAAGGGCGCCAGAAAAGAAGTGGACATGACGATAAGCAATACAGAACGTTCTGACATGATGAAACCTCCGCTTAAAAAATGGATCGACAGTGTGAGCGAAAAGAAAGCGCCTGCTGCGGAAACACTTTGTGCTTTACTTCGGAGTGTACTATACTATACTTCGATATATATAGATAGAAAAAGATTGAGGTTGAAGATAAATGGAACATCCGAATGCCTTGGGCGAAGAGTCGGTGGGACGATTGCTCTGGAAGTTTTCCGTACCGGCGATTACCGGCATGGTCGTCAATGCCTTATATAATATCGTGGACAGTGTTTTCGTCGGGCGCGGCGTCGGCGAACTCGGCTTGGCAGCGGTCACGATCGCCTTTCCGCTGGTCATTGTCCTGATGGGCTTTGGCATGTTGGTCGGGGTCGGCGCCAGCGCGCGAATCTCGATTTGCCTTGGACAGAAGGATAAAGCGATGGCGGAGCTGATTTTAGGCAATGCGACGGGGCTGCTCTTTCTCCTGGCAGCGGGACTGACCGCCGCCTTACTTGTCTTTCTCGATCCCTTGCTGATGCTGCTTGGCGCAACGCCCGAACTGCTGCCGATGGCGAGAGAGTTCACGCGCGTGCTTTTGCTTGGCAGTATCTTCATGTACCTAAGCTTCGGCTTGAATAGCGTGATCCGAGCGCAGGGCCATCCGAAGACGGCGATGGCGACGATGCTGATCGCGGCGGGCTTAAATGTGGTTTTGAATCCGATTTTTATTTTTGGCTTGCACTTAGGCATCAGCGGCTCGGCGCTGGCTACCGTGATTGCGCAGGCGGTCGCGGCTTTCTGGGTGCTCTTGTTTTTGCGCAGTGAGAAAAGTTTCCTCAAACTGCACTGGAAGAATCTGAAGCCGAAGCGAAGCATCGTCGCAGAGATCGTTTCGATTGGCTCATCGCCGTTTCTGATGCAAATTGCCGCCAGCGTTGTCGGCGTACTCTTCAATCACAGTCTGATCCTCTATAGCGGCGAGCTCGGCGTGGCGGCGATGGGCATCATCAATCGCGTCGCGATGCTGTTGGTAATGCCGGTATTCGGCATCAGCCAAGGAGCGCAGCCGATCATTGGCTACAATTTCGGTGCGAATAATTTTCAACGCGTCAAAGAAACGCTCTATAAAGCCGGGGTGGCGGCCACGTTGATCTGCTGCGCGGCGTTCCTGATCGTTCAGATTTTCGACGAGTCGATCATCCGTTTGTTCAACGGCAATGAGGAACTGATCGCGATCGGTGCTTTCGGCATGCGGATCTATCTCTTCATGCTGCCGATCATCGGTTTCCAGGTTGTCTGCACCACCTATTTCCAGGCGGTCGGCAAAGCGCGGCAAGCGATTTTTCTCAGCCTGTCGCGGCAGTTCGTCTTCTTGCTGCCGCTCGTGCTGCTGCTGCCCCGTTTTTTCGGACTTACAGGAATCTGGCTGGCCGGTCCGGCGGCGGATCTGGTCTCCTCTTTGCTGACCGGCGCGCTCTTATGGCTTGAGTTTCGCCATTTGAACCGAATGTCGCTATGAAAAAGCCGTTCTAACATTTTTGTTAGGACGGCTTTGCTTTTGCATCAGCGCAGCGTTGTCTCGAAAAGCCGAACCATCGCCGGATCGAATTTTGTGCCCATTCCTGCAAAAATCGCGAATACGGCAGGGCGCGAAGGGCGATTGGCGAGGATGAGGCGGTCGTAGGCATCGGCCACCGCAAGAATGCGGGCGAACTCGGTCGTTTGCTGGCGGGAGAAATGCAGCGGAAAACCCTGACCGTCGAAGCGTTCGTGGTGCTGCAGGCAGGAAAGGGCGATGATCACATCCAGATCGGCGATGTCGTGCAGTTTACGGAACGTCTGGAGCGGATGCTCGGTGTCGCCTTCGCAATAATCATCCGTCATCCCGCTGTCATGCAGCAATGCGCAAAGGGCAAGACACTCAAGATTGGCGCGGTCATAACGTTTGTTCACGCCCATTGCGAGGCTGATGATCATCGTGCGCAGGCTGTGTTTGTATAGGATGCTGTGCGCGGCCAGCTGCGTCAGGATATCCTGCAAAAACGGCTTGGCCAGGACCGCGTAACTGATCTCCGCAATCTTGGCGGCGTAACGGTTAATCTTCAAGGGCTGCTGCGCGCGAATTTCCTCGGTCAGTTGCTGGATCACCGCCAGCGTTGCCGTGGCGAGGCTTGTTTCTTCACTGGCTGCGGGCGGCGGGCCTTCAGATGGATCGTCTTGGATCCAGACCCGTTCCGCGCCGAATTTGCGCAGGCGGCGGATATAGTTCGCGCTCAGGACGGCGCCGCGCGAAACCAGGATGATGCCGCGGTTATCGCATAGCGTCTGGTTGCAAACCATTCCTTCGCTCAATTCATCGATGGAAAGCAGCCTCATGGCGGATCGCCTCCCTGTTGCGCGGAAGCTTGCTTCAGCTTTGTCAGGGCCCGCAGCGCATCTTCCTTGGTGACCGGTTTGCCAAGTACGGCAACCGCGCCGTTTGCGATACAGTCGCGGCTGACGAAACGCTGATCGGCCAGCGAAGAAATGATCACGATCGGCAGCGCTGGCGCGACCAGCTGCAGGATCTTCAGCGTTGCCAGACCGTCGAGCAACGGCATCGTGATATCCATGAAAAGGATGTCGGGTTGAAAGCTGCGCTGCAACTCCAAAACCTCCACGCCGTTGGCGGCCTCCGCCAGTTCAAGCGAGGCGATTCCCTCGAAGAGGAGTTTCAGATTGCTGCGACAAAGACAGGAGTCATCCGCAATTAAAATACGCATGCAATACACCGCCTATTCTTTCGCAAGTGCCGCGCTTATTCCTCGTCCGCTGTCAGGTAATAATGACGCAGGGGTTTTAAGTCGGCGTCGAATTCATATACGAGCGGAACGCCGGTCGGGATTTCAAAGGACATGATGTCGGCCGGGGCGACCTGGTTCAAGTGTTTGACCAATGCGCGCAGGCTGTTGCCGTGGGCGGCGATGATGATGCGCTGGCCTTCTAAAATGGCCGGCGCGATTGTTTTTTGCCAGTAGTCGAGCACGCGGGCTTCGGTGTCTTTGAGCGATTCGCTCAGCGGTAAAGCTGCCGGCGAAAGCGCGCGATAGCGCGGATCGAGTCCGGGGGCGCGGCTGTCGTCAGGCGCTAAGGGCGGGGGCTGGATGTCGTAACTGCGCCGCCAGATCTTGACTTGTTCATCGCCGTATTTCGCGGCGGTTTCCGCTTTGTTCAGGCCCTGCAAGGCGCCGTAATGGCGCTCGTTCAGCTGCCAGGCCTTGTATTCGGGAATCCAGAGCTGATCGAGTTCGCCCAGCACGAGATGCAGTGTGTTGATGGCCCGTTTCAGCGTGGACGTGAAGGCCAGATCGAAGGCGTAGCCTTGTGCCTTGAGCAGGAGTCCGGCGCGCCGGGCCTCAGCCTCTCCTTCCGGCGACAGCTCGACGTCGGTCCAGCCGGTAAACAGGTTGCGTTTATTCCAGTCGCTTTGGCCGTGACGGATGAATACGGCCTTGTAAGTTGCGCTAGTCATCGTATCCCTCCTCGTTCTGTGGGTGCGTTACTTTTTATATTCGGCGGCAAATAGGCATACCCTGCCGAAGAAAACGGAAATTTATCCCAAAAGCTTTGCCGAAGTGCAGCAGGAAAAGAAAGGGCGCAGCGCGAATCAAGAAGCAAGCTAAATCGTTTGCGCAGCTTTTTGCGCGTGAAAAGAGGTGCATCTTGGATGGAAGAGCGCGATCTTAAACCGGTAGAAGCGTTGCTGCGCGTCGCACCGGCGGGAAAAGTCAAGGATATTTGGCCGCACCATGGCCCGTTCTATCGTCCCAAGAGCAAGGAAAAGCCTGCCGCGCGGCGTAAAGCCGAGGCTGAGCCGAAAAAACTCCTCAACAAGGCGCATCCGACGCCGGAACATGTCGGAGAAAAAATCGATTTCGATGTATAGAAGAGGGTGAAATGGTGGAGCAGGCAACGATCTGGCGTTTGTTAGAGTGGGGATATGCGAAGGCGGTTGACGGCATGCCGGGGATCGGATCGGCAGAAGAGTTGGCGGCTGAATATAGGAAAGCGCCTGGCAACTTGCACGAGCAGGCCGATGCCTTGATTCGCTGGCAGAATGCAAAGTGCGCCAGCGTGGGTTTTCTGACCGGTTTGGGCGGCGTACTGACGCTGCCGGTCGCAGTGCCGGCCAATCTGTCGAGTGTCCTTTATATGCAAATCCGAATGATCACCGCGATCGCCTGCCTGGGCGGGCATGACGTGCGCGACGACAAGGTCAAGACGCTGGTCTTTCTCTGCCTGTGCGGCAGTGCGGCGACCGAGCTGTTGAAAGAACTCAGCGTTAAGCTGGGACAGCATATCTCGCGCAGGATGCTGGCCAAACTGTCGACGCAGCTTTTAGAGCGGACACAGCAAAAAATCGGCGCCGTGCTGCTGCGCAAGTTCAGCGAAAAAGGCATTGCCGGTTTGGGGCGTGGCGTACCTCTTGTCGGCGCACTTGTCGGCGGCACGCTCGATGCGTTGGCGACCTATGCGATTGGCGAAGTGGCCAAAAGAGCTTTTCTTGGTAAAGAAATAGAAAAGTATTGACAATATGAGGTAATCCGACTATAATAAACCATGTGCTCGAGTAAAGACTGACTACTGACAAAGAATGATGAAAATCATATTTGAACTGTTTTTTAGAGAAGCCTGACACCAAGGGCTTCTTTTTTGTTTTCCGTACAAGAAGAGATCTCTTTTGCAAAAAGAAAGAGATGGTCTTGCAGAGAGCGCGATCCATTTAGACTCAACCAAGGTCCTTCGTGTGTAAAGGGTTCAAATTTGCGTCAAATCGGAGGGAGCCGAGTAAGGACTTCTTTCGTTTTTTATAAGCCGAGCCATGCTGGCGGCTGCGAGATGGGTGAAAATCAGAAACGGGGATGAACGGCAACGGAAGCCGGACGTCAAAGAAAAGAAAAAAGGAGGAAATCAATATGTTGATACATGCAGTATGCGGTCATGTGGTTCGCATGGACGGCAGCGGCAACGGAAAATGTTCCGGTTGCGGCCAGGAAGTGTGCGTGCGGACTTCGCGCAAATAAGCCGAAGCGGCGAAATGAAAAAGACAGGGCGTTTCAAGGATGCTTGAGATGCCCTGTCTTTCTATTCTTTTGCTTATTTGGCGACCTGCGTCGTCAGGAAAATCGGCAGCGTCATATGGCCGATCTGGTCTTGCAGTTCTTCGATGCCGTCGATGTGACGGTCTTCATCGCTCAAAATGTGCTCGAGAATTTCGCGCGTCGCGAAATCGTTGACGTCGCCAGCCAGACGAATGGCCGCATTGTAGGCGGCAATCGCGCCTTCTTCGGCAGCGTGGTCTTTTTCCAGCTGCTTCGTCACGTCGCTGCCGATGTGGATCGGATTCAGTTTGGAGACGACCGGCAGTCCTTCCAGGAAGAGGATGCGGGCGATGAGGATTTCCGCATGCTTCATTTCCTCGATGGCGCGCCGTTCGAAGGTGCTGTGAAGTTTTTCATAACCCCAGTTGGCGCACATTTCGGAATGAACGATATACTGGTTGATGGCGCTCAGTTCATCAGCCAGCAGGGCATTTAAGGCCTCAATCAGTTTAGGATTTCCTTTCATAATGCACAAGACCCCTTTCATCAAATAATCGCGATCTATTGAAATTGTTCAACATGAAAAAGACAACTCCTGCCGCGTATAATCCAAATATTGAAAATGATTGGTAAAATATAACGAAGGGAAGCATTGACAGAGTGAGGACGCTGTTAGTAAAATGTTAACAGAAGATATTAAAAATTCATACGAATGCGGAATGATGGTTGTGGGAGAGATCGCCAAGGCGGCGCCGGAGGAGTAAGACTTTGTTGAAACTCTCAGGCAAAAGCACTATGACCGGACCGGACTCTGGAGAGAACGCCGCTCGGCGTCACCGATGGGGAAGCCTCACTTGAGGTCACGCTCTCAGGTACAAGAGACAGAGACAAAGAAGACAGTGTTCTTCTTTGTCTCTTTTTTTATCTAAATATAAGGAGGGAATGCATAGTGACAACAGGAAAAAAAACGCCGCTTTATGACACGCACAACAAATACGGCGGCAAGATCGTCGAATTCGGCGGTTGGCAGCTTCCGGTCCAGTATGCGGGAATTATCGAGGAACACCATGCGGTGCGTCGTCAGGCCGGTTTGTTTGACGTTTCGCACATGGGCGAGGTGTCGGTCAAAGGTCCGCAGGCGCTCGCGTATTTGCAGCGTTTGGTGACGAACGACGTGAGCAAGTTGGCCGATCATCAGGTCCAATACACGCCGATGTGCTATCTGAATGGCGGAACAGTCGACGATCTCTTGATTTATCGTTATGCGCAGGATGATTATCTACTGGTGATCAATGCGGCGAATATTGACAAGGACTGGACCTGGATGCGCGAGAACAGCGTCGGCTTTGACGTCGCCTTGACCAATCTCTCGGATCAGACCGCCGAACTGGCGCTGCAAGGGCCGAACGCCGAAACGATCCTGCGTCTCTTGACCGACGCGCCGCTCGACAAGCTGGGTTACTATTGGTTCTATCCTAAAGTTATCGTGGCCGGTAAGGAAGTGATGCTTTCGCGCACCGGCTACACCGGCGAAGACGGCTTCGAGATCTACTGCCGTCCGGCCGATGCGGCGCCGCTCTGGGAAGCGCTGATGGCAGCCGGACGGGAACACGGCTTGCAGCCGACGGGGCTTGGCTGCCGCGATACGCTTCGCTTCGAGGCTGCACTGCCGCTTTATGGACATGAACTGTCGGCGGAAATCACGCCGCTCGAAGCGGGGCTGCCCCGTTTCGTCAATCTGGAAAAAGGCGATTTCAATGGACGCGCGGTACTGGCGCAGCAAAAAGCGGATGGTGTGAAGCGCAAGGTGGTCGGCTTCGTTTTAAATGAAAGAGGCATTGCCCGCGCCGAATATCCGGTCGTAAAAGACGGGCGCAGGATCGGCAGCGTCACGACCGGTTCCTACGCGCCGACGCTGGAAAAAAATATCGGTTTGGCGTTGGTCGAAGCCGAGCATGGCAAGATCGGCGAAAATTTTGCGGTGGAAATTCGCGGCAAGGCGGTCGCGGCAACGGTGATCGGCAAACCATTTTATAAAAGAGAGGGGAAATAACGATGAACATTTTGCAGGAATTGAAGTACTCCAAGGATCATGAGTGGGTAAAAATCGAAGGGAACCGGGCGACGGTCGGAATCACCGATTTTGCACAATCCCAGCTGGGTGACGTGGTGTTTGTGGAAGTCCCGTCCGTCAATGCCGCAGTGAAGAGCGGCGCCGGGTTTTCCGTCGTGGAATCGGTGAAAGCGGTGTCGGACATTTATGCGCCGCTCTCCGGCACAGTTGTCGAAGTGAATGAAGGTTTGACCGATGCGCCGGAGACGGTGAATAGCGATCCGTACGGTGAAGGCTGGATTGCCGTTATTGAAATCAGCGATGCGAGCGAAGTGGCCCAATTGATGGATGCCGATGCCTACGCAGCCTTTATCCAGGCGGGAGGCGAGTGACGATGAAGCGCAGTTACTTGCCGCATACCGACGATGATCGCAAGGCGATGCTGGAAGCAATCGGCGTAAAAAAGGCCGAAGAGCTGTTCGTCGACATTCCGGCGACGCTTCGCTTGCAGCGTCCGCTCGATCTGCCCGCGGCCCTTGCGGAACCGGATTTGGCTGAAGAACTAAAGGCGCTGGCGGGAAAGAACGCCAGTCTGAGCGACCATCTTTGTTTCTTGGGCGCAGGCGCATATGACCACTACATCCCGAGCGTAGTCGACCATGTCCTGGGACGCTCGGAGTTTTACACCGCATACACGCAGTATCAGCCGGAGATATCGCAGGGCTATCTACAGGCGCTGTGGGAATACCAGAGCATGATCTGCGAAATTACCGGCATGGACGTGGCCAACGCTTCGATGTATGACGGCGGAACCGCTGTCGCCGAAGCGGCGATGCTGGCCTGCGGCGCGACGAACCGTCGCGGCGTCGTCGCGCCGGCGACGCTGCATCCGCATTACCGGACGATTCTCGGCACCTACGGCATCGATCGCGACTATGCGATCGCAGACGCGCCGCAGGAAAACGGCGTTACGGATCTGGCGCAGCTTAAGGCGATGGTCAACGGCGATACCGCGGCGGTCATTCTGCAATATCCGAACTTTTTCGGTTGCATCGAAGATGTCAAAACGGCGGCGGAGATTGCGCATGCGCAAGGCGCGCTGCTGATTGTAGCTGCCGATCCGATTGCACTTGGACTTTTAGAAGCGCCCGGCAATCTGGGCGCGGATGTCGTCGTCGGCGAAGGACAGGCAATGGGAATTCCGCTCTCCTTTGGCGGACCTTATCTGGGCTTTTTTGCCGCGACGGAAAAATTGATTCGCAAGATGCCAGGGCGAATTGTCGGGCAAACGACGGACCATGAAGGAACCAGAGGATTTGTATTGACGCTGCAAGCCAGAGAGCAGCACATCCGGCGCGAAAAAGCGAATTCAAACATCTGTTCCAATGAGGCGCTTTGCGCCTTGGCGGCTACCGTTTATCTCGCGGCCGTCGGCAAGGAGGGCTTTTCGCAGGTTGCCAATCTGTCGCTGCAAAAAGCGCATTACGCATATGAGAGCCTGTTAAAACTGGATGGCGTCAGCGCTGTATTTGCCGCGCCATTCTTTAAAGAATTTGTGATCCGCTGTGCAAAACCGATTGCTGAAATTAATGAACGCTTGCTGGGCGATAAGATCATCGGCGGTCTTGATCTCGGGCGTTATGACGAGAAAATGCAAAACTGCATGCTGGTCTGCGTTACGGAAAAACGGAGCAAAGCGGAGATTGACCGTTTTGTCGAACGATTGGGGGCGATCCTGTGAGAAAGGCGAATGCGCTGATATTTGAAATAGGTAAAGCGGGACGGACCGCACTCGATCTGCCGCCTTGCGATGTGCCGGAGCAGCCGGTCGCAGCGTTGCTGCCGCAAGGGTTTCTGCGTCGCGATGCGGCCAAACTGCCGGAAGTCAGTCAGCCGGATCTGATGCGCCATTATACGGTGCTCTCGCAGCGTAATTTCGGCGTCGATTCCGGATTTTATCCACTCGGCTCCTGCACGATGAAGTATAATCCGAAAATCAATGAGGACATTGCCCGTTACAGCGGCTTTGCGGCGTTGCACCCTCTGCAGGCGGAAAAGAGCGTGCAGGGAGCGCTGGAAATCCTTTATCGCATGGAACGTTATCTGGCGGAAATCGTCGGCATGGATGCGGTTACGATGCAACCGGTGGCCGGTGCGCATGGCGAACTGACCGGCCTTAAGCTGATCCGCGCCTATCACCGCCAACGCGGCGATCTGAAACGGACCAAAGTCATCGTGCCCGATTCGGCGCACGGGACAAATCCGGCAACCGTGAGCGTGGCTGGGATGGAGACGGTCGAGATTAAGTCGCATCCGGACGGCTCGATCGATCTTGCGGCGCTGCGTGCCGCGGTCGGTGAAGATACGGCGGCGTTCATGCTGACGAATCCGAGTACGCTTGGCCTTTTCGAAAGCAATATCGAGGAAATCGCCGCGATCATCCATGCGGCGGGCGGCCTCCTCTATTATGACGGCGCGAATGCGAACGCGATCATGGGCCTGGTGCGGCCGGGCGACATGGGTTTCGACGTCGTGCATTTCAACCTGCACAAGACGTTCAGCACGCCGCACGGAGGCGGCGGACCCGGTTCTGGTCCGATTGGCGTCAAACGCAGTCTCGAACCGTTCTTACCGCAACCGGTTATCGTACATGACGGAAGTTCATATCGCTTCGAAACGAACCGTCCGGCTTCGATCGGCAAGGTGCATTCCTTCTGGGGGAATTTCTCGATTATTTTGCGCGCGTATGCTTATGTTCGTGCGATGGGGCCGGATGGTTTGCGGCAGGCCAGCGAGGACGCGGTGCTGAATGCCAATTATTGCATCAGCCGACTGAAAGACGATTACCATGCGCCGTTCAGCCGCTACTGCATGCACGAGTGCATCCTGACTTCGAAGAAGCAGCGCGAACAGGGCATCCATACGCTCGATATCGCAAAGCGTCTGCTCGACTACGGCTATCATCCGCCGACGATTTATTTTCCGCTGATCGTCGAAGAAGCGTTGATGATCGAGCCGACCGAGACGGAAAGCAAAGAAACGCTCGATGGCTTCATTGATGCGATGAAACGGATCGCAGCGGAAGCGATGAGCGATCCGGACGTCGTGAAACATGCGCCGCAGCATACCGTCGTGGGACGGCTCGATGAAGTCGGCGCTGCGCGCAAACCGAATGTAAGATGGAAAGAATAGGCGAAGTCGATGAAATATCCAGTCTTGGCTGGCAAGTGAGGCAAGCTAATTTTTCTCCGGTAATCACCTTTGCTACGCCAAAGCGGACCAAAACGATCAGCGTCACCGGCAGCGAATGCGCATTGAATTGCGCGCATTGCGGCGGCCATTATCTGCAGGCGATGCAGCCGCTGACCGAACTGCATGAACCGGCTGATCTGCAAGCCGATAGTTGCTTGATCAGCGGCGGCTGCAGCAAACAGGGCCGGGTGCCGATCGCGCAGCATGCAACGAAACTGACTGCTTTGAAGCAAGGACGACGCTACAATATTCATACGGGGCTTATCGATGAAAAAGAAATAGGCACGATTAGCAGGCTTGCCGATGCCGTTTCCTTTGATTTTGTCGGAGACGATCTGACGATTTGTGAGGTTTTGGGTTTGCAGCATCGGGTAGAAGATTACGTTCAATGCTACAGTCGTCTTAAAAACAGCGTGCGGGTGGTTCCGCATATTTGCATCGGTTTGCATGGCGGAGCGATTCGTGGTGAATACCGGGCGCTGCAATTGTTGCAAGAAATGGGCGTCGAGGCGTTGACGTTTATCGTTTTCCTGCCGACCAAAGGGACAAAATACGAAAAACACATGCCTCCGCCGCTTGAAGAGACGATACAATTGCTTGCCCGGGCGCGTCTTCAATTTCCCACGACGCCAATTCACCTCGGTTGCATGCGGCCGGGCGGGCGGTATCGCAGCGAACTTGATGAATGGGCGGTTCGTTTGGGCGTCAATACAATCGTCAACCCGGCGCCGGCAGCCAGAACGGCCGCACAGGAACTGGGACTCGAAATCCGCTGCAAGGAGGAATGCTGCGTATTATGAACAGTTGGAAACTGTCGGCGGGCACGGCCTGCTTGTTGGGGAAAAAAAGCGGCCGCAGCGATGCGCCGCCAAGTACAGCCTATATCATGCTTGGAGAACGCTGCCGAAACAACTGCTCTTTTTGCGCGCAGGCACGACAAAGTAAAGCAGCGGGACATCTGCTGTCGAGGGTGACGTGGCCGGAAGTCGAGGCGGCGGAAGCCGCGACTGCCGTCCAGCAGGCCTATGCGGCGGGGCGCTTGCGGCGCGCCTGTTTTCAGGTCGTCAATGAAGTGAATGGTCGCACGGCGACGCTGGCAGCATTGCAAGAATTGGCCGGCGACGGGATGCCGATCTGCGTGTCAGGCATTATGCAAAATGTTGCCGAGGCGGAAGAATTGCTGGCCGCTGGAGCAGAACGGATTTGCATCGCATTGGATGCTGCGACGCCGGAAGTTTACCTGTCGGCCAAAGGGGGAGAGTGGCAGGAAAAGTGGATGCTCTTAACGGCATGTGCGGCCCGCTTTCCAGGACGCATTACAACGCATCTTATCGTTGGCCTGGGTGAAAGCGAAGAGGATATCGTCAAGGTGCTTGGTGATTGCAGTGCGCTCGGCATAACCGTCGGCTTATTCGCGTTTACGCCGGTTCGCGGCACTGTCTGGTCGAATAGGTTACCGCCGGAACTTGGGCAATATCGACGTTGTCAGATCGCGCATCGCTTGCTGGCGCTGGGCGAATCTGTCGGGATGATAAAGTGTCGTGCGGGACGGATAGTGGAAGTGGAATTGACGGAAGAAGAACTGCGGCAACGTTTGTATGACGGTGTAGCCTTTCAGACCAGCGGCTGCCCGGACTGCAATCGACCGTTTTACAATGAACGTCCCGGCGGCGTGATGTACAATTATCCGCGGCCGTTGACGGAGCTTGAAATCAGCAATGCAATTAAAGAGAGCGGGATCAGCGGGAGGTAATTTGCTGATGAAATGGCGGATACTTTATAGCGGAATTGCCAGTGCCGCGGAAAACATGGCGATTGACGAAGCAATTTTGCAGGCGCACCGAGACAGGCTGGCGCCGCCGACCATCCGGTTTTATGGTTGGCAGCCGGCGGCCGTCAGCCTTGGTTATTTTCAGCGGGCGACATCCGAAATCGATCTGGAGCGCTGCCGTGCAGAGAAGGTTGATGTGGTGCGGCGGCTCACGGGCGGACGCGCGGTATTGCACGATCAGGAACTGACCTATAGCGTAATTGTGAACGAAGAACATCCGCTATTGCCGTCGACGATCACGGCCTCCTACTTGTTGTTCAGCTCCGCTTTGGTTGGCGGACTACGAAAGCTCGGCGTTAATGCGGCGATGACGACGCCACAGGCGGCATATGGCAAAGTGAAAAAAACGCACACATCATCCGCTTGCTTTGACGCGCCGTCGCATTATGAGCTGACCGCAGAAGGGCGGAAACTGGCAGGAAGTGCGCAGGTTCGCAAAGATGGCATTTTATTGCAGCATGGTTCGATTTTACTTTCGTTTTGCCCGGAACGCCTGGCTGCATTGTTGCGTCTGAGCGAAGAACAGCGAGACGGCATTGCCGAACTACTGGCGGCACGGGCGGTTGCTTTGGATGAATTACTTGGCCGTACGGTAGGTTGGCGGGAAGCAGCGGAGGCAGTCGAAGGCGGATTTAGGCGTGTGCTGCCGGTCGAAGTAGAAACGGGCAGTCTGTCGGAGCATGAACGCAAAACGAGCCGAAGTTTGGTGAACGAAAAATACGGCTGCGCGGCTTGGACGATGCTTCGCTGAAGACAAAGGAGGAATTGAGGATGTTTGACGTAGCGGTGATTGGCGGCGGGCCAGGCGGATATGTTGCCGCCATTCGAGCGGCGCAATTGGGCGGCAAGGTACTATTGGTAGAACGTGAACAACTAGGCGGCGTCTGTCTGAACTGGGGCTGCATTCCGACGAAGACGCTGCTAAAAAGCGCCGAAAAATGGCAGGAACTAAAGCATTGCAGCGAATACGGTCTGACGGCTGAAAATATCTCGTTTGATTTTGCCGCGATCCAGAACCGCAAAGAGCAGGTGGTCGGGCAAATGCGCTCCGGCATTGAACAGTTGCTAAAGAGCAATGGCGTCGAAGTGGTGCGGGGAACGGCGAAACTTACCGGCGCGCAAAGCCTCAGCGTCAAGGCGCAAGACGGTACGGTCGAAAGCTATGCGGCGAAAGCAATCATCTTGGCGACCGGGTCGAGGCCGGTCAAATTGCCGCTACCAGGCGGCGAGATACCGATGGTGATTGACAGTACGGCACTGTTGGATTTGGCTGAAGTGCCGCGCAGCCTTGCGGTTATCGGTGCGGGTGCGGTCGGCGTTGAATTTGCATGCTTGTTTCGTTCTTTGGGCGCTGAAGTGGTTCTGATTGAAATGCTGCCGAACATATTGGCCAATGTGGATGACGATCTGATCAAGCGGATGGGCGTTGTGCTGCGCAAAGCAGGCGTTAAAACGTTGACCGGCACGAAGGTTAAAGAAATTTGCGAGGAGGGCGGCCGGGCTGCGCTTAGCTTAGAAAGTGCGAAAGGAACATCGGAAGTAATTGCCGATATCGTACTGGTTGCTGTCGGACGTCGCCCGCTTCTTGAAAATCTCGGACTTGAGACGCTCGGCGTGGAATGTAGCCCCGGCGGCATTGTTGTAAATGAGCGCATGGCGACTAATATACCAACGCTTTATGCGATCGGCGACGTCACCGGTAAACAGATGCTGGCGCATGCGGCTTCCGCCGCGGCTCTTGTCGCGGCGGAGAATGCGCTGGGCGGCGACAAGACGATGGATTTCAGCGCCGTTCCGGCCTGCGTCTTTACGACGCCGGAAATTGCGAGCGTCGGTCTGACCGAGCAGGCGGCCAAAGAGCAGGGGCTTGCGATCAAGACAAGCCGCTTCAATTTTGCCGGCAACGGCAAGGCCGTCTCGATGGGCGAGACGGATGGCTTGGTTAAAATAGTAACCGATCCGGCTGGTAAAGTGCTGGGGATGCACATCATGGGCGCGCATGCCAGCGACCTGATCATGGAAGGCGCTCTGGCGATACGAAACGGACTCAGCGCCGCCGACGTCGCCGCAACGATCCATCCGCATCCGACGCTGTCGGAAACAGTGATGGAAGCGGCGCATGGCATCGACGGGCCGATCATTCATCAACTAAAGCTGACGCGCTAAAGAAGCGTAAAAAAAGATCGCCGCAATTTGCGGCGATCGGAGACTGACGACGAAACGAATCAAGAGGGACGTTTTTTACACGAAGAGTTGAAGAAGGGAAGATCGGAAGGATTTTTAAATTTTTCTTCCTTTCTTCCCAACGGGCCGATACGATCGGCCCGCTTCGCTTCTTCGTGTTTCCGTTCTCTTTCCGTTTTCGCTTCCTTCCTGTCAGCACATTTTGTTTTTAAATTGTCCACACTCTGAGATCACGCGATGGCGGCGATCTCTTTTTTTAGTGACAGCAACGGACTCAGGCGTGAATAAGAACGGCAACCAGCAAGGCCAGCGCCAGACTTCGATGCAGCAGAGTCGAATTGGGACGCTGCCGTATGCCGGAGATGAACATGCCGGACATCAGCGCCAAGGCGAGAAAACCGCTGAGCGTACGGAGATTGACGCGAAAGCCTTTGAGATAGGCGAAGTAAACATGCGCAACCAAAATCGCCGCAATCAGCAGCGCGGCTGGAACGTGCCAGGTACGCAGACGCCCGGTGAGTTTGAGGAGGAACGGGTAACGCAGATGAATGCGGCGGCGAAAGAGAATAAAGACCGGCAGCAGCAAGAGGGGAATGAAAAGCAGCGCCTCGGCCAGCGAGCCGGAAAGCTTCAGGTTCCCTTTTAAGCTGGCGGAACTTATGAAAAGAAAATAGACAATGGCAAACAGGCCAAGAGCCATGGCGCCGAACGATTGCTTGGTGGTAAAACGGTTCATTTGGATCATCCTTTCTTTTAGAGAGTTATTATTGATATAATAACATGAAAAAGGGCTGCTTGCGTCTACCAAAAGATTAGAATCGGATTAAAAATGACGCAGGGGTCTTTCGTTGTTATGCCGAACATGGTTTGATAGAGGAAAAACAGTGCGGATAGAAGGGACATTATGATGAAGAAAAACATCCTGATTGTCGAGGATGAAGTGAAAATTGCCCGCTTTTTGCAGATGGAACTGGAATACGAAGGATACCGGATCGAGACGGAAGGCAACGGCCGCCGGGCGCTCGAGCGAATCATACAGGAAGATTTCGATCTGGTCTTGCTCGATTTGATGCTGCCGGAAATGGACGGCATCGAGATTTGTCGCCGCGTGCGGCAAGTTTTGCAGATTCCGATCATCATGCTGACGGCGCGCGATGAGCTGAGTGATAAAGTGCAGGGCCTCGATATCGGCGCGGACGATTATCTGACGAAACCGTTTGCGATTCAAGAACTGTTGGCCAGAATCCGCGTTGCACTGCGCAAGACGGAGAGCGCTGAAAGGGGTGGGACGAATCAGCTGCGCATCAAGCAGCTGGTCTTGGATCCTGCCGCATATGAAGCGAGAGTCGGCGAGGAACAATTGGAGCTGACGAAAAAGGAGTATGACCTGCTGGAGTTTCTCGTGCGCAATCGCCAGGTTGTATTGGGGCGGGAACGGATTCTTCAGGAGGTGTGGGGCTACGACTATCTGGGCGATACCAATGTTGTCGATGTTTACGTGCGTTACCTGCGCAGCAAATTGGATGAGCGGTTCGGCGAAAAGTATATCCATACCGTCAGGGGGGTAGGATATGTGGTTAAAGAATAGCTGGCGCGATCTGCCGGTGGCGGTGAAACTGACCGCGCTGTATGCGCTCGTCCTGATCGGCATTCTGGCGATCAGCGCGTTTTTGACGCTGGGGGCGACGCGGCATTTTCTTGCCGAACAAGTAGCGCGCGACATGGACGTCAGTCGTGACCGTGTGCTGCAATACTTGGCGGAAGGGAACCCGCTCGATGAGGAACTGCTGCGCCGTAAACTTTTGCAGCCCGGAGTTTCGCTGCGTGTGCTGGATGAAAAGAAAGACGTCGTGCTGGAAAGCGATCCTTACCGCCCGCATGGCGAGAAACGGCTTTCGGCGAAAGACGTGGAAAAAACGCAGCGCGAAGCGACTAAACTGCATGGCAGGGAACATGAGGACGAGGAGCCGGGCGAAGTGCGTAGCGCCAAATGGCAAGGCCGCTATGAACTTCTGTTCAGCCATGCGGAAGCCAGTCAGGAAAAATTCTTTCGCATCCTGGGCAGCAGCCTGTTGGGCACCGCTGTCGTTGGCATGCTGATCGCGATCCTGGCGGGGCTATTTCTCAGCCGCCGGATCCTTAGGCCGTTGCGCGATATGACCGCGGCGGCGCAGGAAATCGAGGTGCATAACCTGGAACGCCGTATTCCGCAAAGCCGCAGCCGCGATGAACTGCATGCATTGGCGCTGACGTTCAACCGGATGCTGGACAGAATTCAGGCCGGTTTTGAAAAACAGCGTCGTTTCACCGGCGATGCGTCGCACGAGCTCCGGACGCCGGTCACCGTGATCAGCGGCTATGCGGCGATGCTCGACCGCTGGGGTAAGGAAGATCCCGCGGTCTTGGATGAAGGCTTGCAGGCGATCAAGGATGAAGCGGCGGCGATGCAAAAACTGATCGAGAAGCTACTTTTTCTTGCGCGGGCTGACCAGGGCGAGCAGCAGTTGAAAAAACAGCGGATCGATTTGGCGGACGTGCTGGCGGAGGTCGGCAAGGAAACGCAGCTGATTGCGCCGCAGCATCAGGTACGCTTTGTTGCGAAGCAAGCGGTCGTGGTGCTGGCGGACAGTTTATTGCTTAAGCAGATGCTGCGCATCTTCATGGAAAACAGCATCAAATATACGCCTGAGGGCGGCTGGATTTCTTTGGAGACGCACTGCGACGAAGATTGTGCGGTGATCACGGTGCGCGATAGCGGAATCGGCATTGCCGAACAGGAACAGGAAAAGGTCTTTGACCGCTTCTACCGCGTCGATAAATCGCGTGCGAAGGCGACCGGCGGGACCGGGCTCGGTCTCTCGATCGCACGCTGGATCGTCGCTGAACATGGCGGTTCGATTACGCTTTTGAGTGCGCCCGGCGAAGGGACGAGCGTTACGGTGCGCCTGCCGCTGGCGGATGCTGCGCAAGGAAAAGAAAGGGATGACTCATGAATTTTAGCGAACTCGGACTTTCGTCCGCTTTAGTGGAAAAGCTTACGGCGCAGGGTTTGACAGAACCGAGCGCGGTGCAGCGCGGCGTCATGGCGCCGCTTCGCGAAGGACAGGATTGCCTGATTCAGGCGCGAACCGGCAGCGGCAAGACGCTCGCCTTTCTTTTGCCGCTCCTTGAGGCGAGACCCGGCACGGTACTGATTGTCGCGCCGACGCGTGAACTGGCGCTGCAGATCAGCGGCGTGTTGGAAACGTTTGTCGCCGAAGCGGACACGGCGCTCTTGTGCGGCGGTCGTGATTGGGCCGCGCAGCGTGATCGGCTCGAGCAGGGTGCAACCTGGCTGATCGGGACGCCGGGACGATTGCTGGCGCATTTGCGCCAGGGCAATATCGCCGCCGAACGCTGCCAATGCCTGGTGCTGGACGAAGCGGATCAATTGCTGGAAATCGGTTTTCGTGAAGAAGTCGGCGAGATCGTACGCATTCTGTCGGCGCGGCGGCAGACCGTCTTAGTGTCGGCGACTTTGCCGCCTGCGGTTCTTGAGCTTGCGGACGTGGGGCTGAATAATCCTTTTTGTTGGCGTGAAAACGAATCGGCGCAGGCAGACGCCTCGATCGAAGAGAGCTTTATCGCGCTCGGCAAACAGGACAAGGCCAATGTCCTGTGCCGTCTCATCAATCAGCACTGCATCGGGCAGGGCATCGTCTTTTGCCGCACGCATTGGCGCGCGGAGCGACTGCAGCAACTTTTGCAGCAGCGCGGTTATCCGACGGCGCTGCTGCATGGCAAACTGACGCAAACGCAGCGCGAAGCGGCGATGGAGGATTTCCGCTCCGGCATGGTGCAGCTGCTGGTGGCGACCGAGGTGGCTTCGCGCGGTCTGGATCTTGAAAATGTCAGCCACGTCTTTAACTACGATATTCCGCGCGAAGTGGACGCGTATATTCATCGCATCGGACGTACCGGACGTGCGGGGCGAAGCGGCGTCGCCTATACGCTGGTCGGCGCTGGCGACGAACTCTATGCGAAAAAACTGCGCCAGGCATTAAAACAATAAAAAAGCGGCCGTGAAACAGGCGTTCCCGTCTGTCTCACGGCCGCTTTTTATTGCTGAACCTGATTGCGTCCGCCGGATTTGGCGAGATAAAGCGCGTCGTCGGCCGCTTTGAAGAGGACGTCCGGCTGATAGGAGCCGCAGCTTAGCGCGCTCGCGATGCCGAGGCTGATCGTAATCTGGCCGTTCGGGCTTAGCGGATGGGCGAGGGTGAGATTTTCCAGCGATCGGCGGAAGCATTCGGCGACTTTCGCGGCCTCGGCAACGCCGGCGTTATAGAGAACGATCGCAAACTCTTCGCCGCCATAGCGCGCCGCCCAGTAGGGCGTTTCCTTCAAACAGCGGCGCAGGAGCGAGGCCACCTGACGCAGGCAGCGGTCGCCGGCCAGATGTCCAAGTTGGTCATTGTACTGTTTGAAAAAATCGATATCGGCCAGAATCAACGCGATGTCGAGCCCGTTCTCCTTCGCCCGGGCGCAATCTTCAGGATAGGACTGATCGAACTGGCGGCGATTGCTCAGTTTCGTCAACGAATCGGTCGCGGCCAGATGGTTCAGGCGGCTGTTCGCCTCCTGCAGCGCCTGCGTGACGATGAGCAGTTCCGCTTCTTTGGCGCGTCGCAGTTTGACCTGGCGGCGGAAATAGTAGATGCTGCCTAAGGCGGTCAGCGACAGCGCGGATAAAGCGAAGACGATGAAATGCTGCTGCTGGAGTTTACTCTGGTTCAATTCGGCATCCCGGCGCAAAAGCGTGATCTCCGCCTGTTGGTAGCGGGAGCGGTGCTCGGCATCGAGGATGAGGATCTTTTCGCGGTTATAAACGGAAGAAAGCGCATCCTGCAACGCGACAAAACGTTTGAAGTAGCTAAGCGCGCTCGAAAGATCGCCCTCTTCTTCAGAGAGCAGAGCAAGCTGCTTCATGATATCGCGGATCAGTTCCTGCTGATTCTGGCTTGTCGCCAGTTCGAGCGCTTCATTGTAGAGCTGCTCAGCGTTCGGATAATCTTTTAGCGCCTGATAGGTAAGCGCGGTTTCAAACGCCGCTTGGCTGAGACGGGGCTGATAGCGGACGGAGCGGTAGGCGTCAAGGGCCTTCGTGCAGTGCGAAAGAGAAAGGTCGAGACGCCCAAGCAGACGGTACGCCTCGCCGAGGTTTTGCTGCGCATAACCTTCGCCTTCCGGATACGTCGTTTGCTCCGATAAAAGCAGCGCTTCCTGGTAAAGGCGGATCGCCTGCTCCAGATCGCCCTTGCCCTTATAGGCAAGGCCCATATTGCTCAGGGTCAGAATGCGGCCGTTGATTTCGGCGGTGGTATTCTTGAGTGCGAGCGACTCTTGATAATATTCGATTGCCCGGTCGAAATTGCCGATCTTGTCCTGGATGCGACCCAAATTATTCGTCGTGCGGGCGATGCCGAGCGTATCGTCGGACTGCTTGCGGATTTCAAGCGCTTGCAGGAAATAGCGCTGCGACTGTTCGTACATGCCGATATCGAAACAGTAAATGCCGAAGGTGTTGAGAAGATCGCCCTCTTCGGCCCTGTGTCCGTTCAGGCGCGCCGCAGAAAGGCCGTCCTGCAGGAACAAAGCCGCATCCGCGGGTTTGCCCATGCGGTGATAAGCCATGCCGGCATAACGCAGCGCGATGGCTTCCGTTTTGCTGTCTTCATTTTCCTGCGCCTGTTCGATGAGCGGCAAGAGCAGTTCCAGCGCGTAGGCAGGGTTGCTGTCGATATGCTGCGCGGCCTGCGACAGTTCGGGCGGCGACGCAGCGGCGCAAAAGGAAACGGCCAGCAGCTGGAGTAGGATTACGATGATGCGTAGCTGATGCAAAAGATGCCTCCTAGGAAAAATAGAGAATATAAGGAAGTGATTCTGCAAAAGAAAGACAGTTCCTTTGTCGAAAGTGAAGGAAAACGGGAATAAAAAATTAAATAATCCTGCTGGAAACAAAGCGAAAGTTAAAAAAAGAATTGACATGCAGGGCGGATGGTTGTTATTATTATAAAAACAAATATGTAAAGACGATGAGCGAAACAGTACGAATGACGCAAATGGTTTACAGAGAGCCGGGAAAAGGTGGGAGCCTGGCAGCCGAGTCAAACGGAACATCCTTCGTGAGTTGCAGGCTGAAACTAAGTAAGCCTTGACGGCGGCCATTGGCCGAGGCATCCGTTATCGTGCCGGGGTATCGAAGCAGTTTTCTGTTTCCGTACTTGGCGAGCGGCCGTGTTTTTCACGGCAATCAGGGTGGTAACGCGGATTTGATTCCGTCCCTTCAGGGATGGAGTCTTTTTTTTATGGAATTGAAGGAGGCTGGGAATATGGCAGAACAATTGGTTGGCATGGAAGAAATAGGCGAGGCGATGGATCGGATCCGCTCTGTGGTTCACCGGACGCCGCTGCAGCGCTGTCGTACGCTGAGCGAGCAAAGCGGCCGTGAAGTATATCTGAAACTGGAAAATTTGCAAAAGACAGGTTCGTTCAAAGTGCGCGGCGCGGTCAATAAGATTTATGGCCTGACGCCCGAGCAAGCGGCAAAAGGCGTGATCACGGCATCGGCAGGCAACCACGCGCAGGGCGTCGCGCTTGCGGCGCAGGCGATGGGCGTTCCTGCGGTTGTCGTCATGCCGCGCCATGCACCGGAAACGAAAAGCAGCGCGACGCAAAGCTACGGCGCGAAAGTCATCCTGGCGGGAAACAGTTATGAAGAGGCGTATCAGGAAGCTTGCCGTCTGCAGGCCGAATCGGCGATGACCTTCGTGCATGCGTTCGATGACCGGGCCGTGATCGCGGGACAAGGCACCATAACGTTAGAAATTTTAGAACGCTTATACGATATCGATATGCTGGTCGCGCCGGTCGGCGGCGGCGGTCTGATTGCCGGTCTTGCGGCCGCGGCCAAACAGATCAATCCGCGCCTTACGGTGATCGGTGTGCAGGCGGCCGGGGCGGCAGCGATGGCGCTTTCGGCGGCCAGCGACCGTCTGCGTTGTCTCGATGCGGCGGCGACGCTTGCGGACGGCATCTGTGTCCGTCAACCGGGTGCGCTGACGTTCGCGCATGTGCAGCGTTACGTGGATGATATCGTGACCGTGAGTGAGGACGAGTTGACCGATGCCGTCCTATTGCTGCTGGAACGCGGTAAACTGATGGTCGAGGGCGCCGGTGCGGCCGGCATTGCCGCATTGATGGCGGGCAAACTGCCGCAGCGCGGCGCGAAGGTCGCGCTTGTTGTCAGCGGCGGCAATCTCGACCCGCTCGCTTTGTCGGCCATGATTCATGGTCGCTATCGAAGCGCCGCCAGTTTTTAGCGGCGTGTGGCAGGATGGAAAAGACGGGACGTTAGGTTCGGAGTGCAAAGGCCAAAGTCGTCCTTAAAACGTGAAAAAACACGCTTGGCGAGAAAACCATTTTATGGTATACTTTTTATGAAGCAACGGAGAATTTGAACCGTGCGGTTGCTGGGGTGGACGCCGTCGGTTCAGGGGGGACTCCGTTGCCCGTTTTATCAAGACCAGGCATTGCAGGATACTGCGCTGCCTTTTTTTTATTGCGACTTAAGTCGCGTTTTTTAAAAATACCGGGACTTTAGTCTTGAGACGACGCTTAAATAACTTGTAAAATATTGCATCGTGCAAAAGTTCTTGATAGGGTAGCAGTAGAAGAAAAAGGCGGCTTGCGGGAAAGGAAGGATGCAGATGAATCGCGAATGTCTGGAAGAAGGAATGCTCTGTTACATGCCGGAATTATGGCCGGATTACCAGAGTTATATGAAGACGCGGACGCTCGAAGAGCCGACGGTGCATGAGATTTTTGGCGCGGTAGTCGGTCCGTTCATGAAAGCCCGTCTTTGGCAAGCCGACCAAAGCGATGTGATCGAACGCTTATTTGATTTTTTTGAAGATATGGCGGCCTCGCCCGACCGGACGATGCAGGATGTGCTCTGCTATGGCCTTCTCGAATCGTTAAGCGAAGAAGACTGGCTTGCGGCGCATGCGCACATGGGCGAAGCGACGCGGCGTCTCGGCAAGCAGGTGGAAGAATTCTGGCGGCAAATGACCTGAGGGTCAAAAACAAGCGAGTAGGAATCGAACGGCGATTCTTACTCGCTTGTTTTTTTATTTCGACCCAAGCCAGCAATGTCTAAAATATCGATATAATGAAAATTATTAAGATATATCGAAATAAAGTGCTTTTTATAGGCGTGAATATGGAATATAATGAAAATATAAATAGGATAAGTGAGGACGCAGTCATGATAGAGGATATTGGCAGAAAGATCAAAGAGCTGCGCGGTCGCAAGAAAATGACGCTGAAAGATGTAAGCGATGCCACGGGGCTGTCGGTGGGCTTTTTATCGCAGCTGGAGCGGGGATTGAGCAGCATTGCAGCGGATTCGCTCGCCCATATCGCAGAAGTACTTGGGGTCGAAGCGGGTTACTTTTTTCCGCGTCCGTCGCGCGCTGCGAAACCGGTCGTGCGCAGCTATGAAAAAGAACTGTTTCAGATCGAAAGCGGACGCTTTTTGCATTATCATCTAAGCGCAGACGCTGCCAGTCGCAGCATGCTGCCGCGCCTGATCGAACTACTGCCGATCAACAGTGAAGAAGGCATCCAATCCTATGGACATGAGGGCGAAGAATTCGTTTATGTCCTGGAAGGGACGCTGACCTTGGCACTCGACGGGAAAGAGCAGGAACTGTTTCCCGGTGATTCGGCGCACTATTCATCCGAGCAGCCGCACAACTGGGCGAATTATACCAATAAGCTGGTGCGTTTACTGGTTGTCAGTCTGCCGAATCCCTTTCAGCAAAAAACGTTGTAAGACGAGGGAGCTGAGCGTATGATGCAGATCATGGTTTTCAATATGCAAAAGTTTTCGATTCACGACGGGCCGGGCATAAGGACGACGATCTTTTTCAAAGGCTGTCCGCTGCGCTGCCGTTGGTGTCATAATCCGGAAGGCCAGGCGAATGGGCGCGAGGTGATGTACCGCCCGGAACGCTGTGACGCTTGCGGAGGCTGCGCAGCGGTCTGTCCCGCTAACGCGCTTTCTCGGCAAGAGGGAAAGCTGCGGACGGAACGGGGAAAATGCTTTGCCTGCGGCGCATGCGTAACGGCGTGTTCTAAAGAGGCGCGCGAGATGGCCGGCCGCTTGTACGGCATCGAGGAACTGGCGACGCTTGCGCAGCGTGACCAGCCTTTTTATGAAGAGTCGGGCGGCGGAGTGACGCTCTCGGGCGGCGAAGTCCTGCATCAGGGAGAAGAAGCGGCGGCTTTGGCGCAATCTCTGGTCGAAAAAGGAATCCATGTTGCGGTTGAGACCTGCGGTTTCGGCTCTCCGTCTGCACTCCTGGCACTGGCGCAATGGACGAGCCTCTTCCTCTACGACATCAAGCAGATGGATGCCGCACAGCATCGTCTTTATACCGGACAGGAAAATAAATTGATTCTCGACAACTTGAACCTTCTGCTCGAAAGCGGCGCGAACGTCGCGCTTCGTCTGCCGCTTGTCGCGGGCGTAAATGACAGCGATGCAGACATCGAGGCGATCCTCGCCTTCTTAAAAAAGCGTCCGCTGGAGAAGGTATACCTGTTGCCGTATCATAGTCTGGGCTGCGACAAAGGCGGCCGCCTCAAGGAAGCGTTTTCAGCGCCGGATGCAGAGCGCCTGGCTGCGATCAGCCGACGTTTTGCCGCAGCGCAATATAAAGTGCAGGTAGGAGGGTGACGGAAACATGAAAGAAATCGGAATGGCAAGCCGGATCGCAAGACTGCGGGCGCAAAGCCTGGAGCAGGAGCCTCATCTTTCCATGGAACGGGCGGTGCTGGTGACCGAAGCGTACCGGCAATGGGAAGGGAGTGTGGAGACGCCCATTCTGCGCGCGTTGACGTTTCTTCATCTGATGCAGAACAAAACGCTGTGCATCAACCCCGGTGAGCTGATCGTTGGAGAAAAAGGCGAACGGCCGCAGGGCGCGCCGACATTTCCGGAACTTTGCTGCCATACGCTTCAGGATATGGAGGTTATGGATCAGCGGGAACAGATTTTCTTTCGGGTAAGCGAGAAGGACCGGCAGATCCAAAAAGAGACGATTATCCCGTACTGGGAAAAGCGTTCGATTCGCAAGCGGATCTTCGAGCATATGACGCCGCAGTGGCTCGACTGCTATGAAAGCGGCATCTTCACCGAGTTCATGGAGCAGCGCGGTCCGGGTCATACGGTGGCGGACGGTAAGATGTACAACAAGGGATTTCTCGATTTCAAGGCGGACATTGCGCGCAGCCTGGCCGAACTTGATTTTCTCAGCGATCCGGCGGCTTACGACAGGAAGGTGCAGCTGCAGGCGATGGATATCTGCTGTGATGCGATCATCTGCCTGGGACGCCGCTATGAGGAACTTGCGCGAACGATGGCGGCAAGCGAAGCGAACGAGGAACGCCGCAAAGAACTGCTCTGGATCGCCGAAAATTGCCGCGTGGTCCCGGCGCAGCGGCCGGAGACTTTCGCGCAGGCGCTGCAGATGTACTGGTTCGTGCATTTGGGCGTGACAACGGAGATGAACCCCTGGGATGCTTACAGCCCGGGGCGGCTTGATCAGCATCTGGCTCCATTTTACCGCAGCGGTCTGGCTGACGGGTCGCTAAAGCGTGAAGAGGCTAAGGAGCTTTTGCAGTGTTTCTGGATCAAGTTCAATAACCAGCCTGCGCCGCCAAAAGTCGGGATCACGCTGAAAGAAAGCGGCACGTACACGGACTTTGCCAATCTGAATACCGGCGGCGTCACAACCGACGGGGCGGACGGCGTCAATGAAGTGTCGTATCTGATCTTGGAAACGATGGATGAGATGAAACTGCTGCAACCCAGTTCGAATGTGCAGATCAGCCGTAAGACGCCGCAGGCGTTTTTGAAGAAGGCCTGTGAGATTTCGCGCAAAGGTTGGGGCCAGCCCGCCTTTTACAACACCGACGCGATGATTCAGGAAATGCTCAATGCCGGGAAGCAACTGGTGGACGCCAGAGAAGGCGGCGCGAGCGGCTGCGTCGAGACGGGCGCCTTCGGCAAAGAGGCCTATATTCTGACCGGATATTTCAATATGCCGAAGATCCTGGAACTGACGCTCCATGACGGCTATGACCCTGTCGCAAAAAAACAGCTGGGCCTGCATACCGGACAGGCGGCCGATTTTAAAAACTATGCCGAGCTGTTCGCGGCGTTTGAAAAGCAGATGAAGCATTTCATTGATATCAAGGTAGACGGCAATAACCGGATCGAGGCCATTTATGCCCGGCACATGCCGGCGCCGTTCCTTTCGATCGTCACCAGCGACTGCATCAGCAAAGGGCAGGATTATAACGCGGGCGGAGCACGCTACAATACCAACTATATTCAAGGCGTTGGCATCGGCACGATCACTGACAGTCTGGTCGCGCTGAAGTGCAATGTTTTTGAAGAACAGCGCTTTACCATGGGTGAACTGATGCAGGCGTTGCGCGATGATTTTGCGGGGCATGAGCGACTTCTCCACTTGGTGCGCGATAAGACGCCGAAATACGGCAATGATGAGGATAAGGCCGATGACGTGATGCGGCAGGTGTTCCAGTGCTTTTACGATTTGGTTACCGGACGACCCAACATGAAGGGAGGCAGTTACCGGATCGACATGCTGCCGACGACCTGCCATGTTTATTTCGGTTCCGTGATCGGTGCAAGTCCCAATGGCAGGCGCGCGGGAAAACCGGTCTCCGAAGGGATTTCACCGGAGAAAGGGGCCGATCGCAACGGGCCGACGGCGGTCATCCAATCCGCGGTTAAGATGGAGCACTTAATGACGGGCGGGACGCTTTTAAATCAGAAATTCACGCCGGCGGTCGTGGCGGGTGAAAGCGGGCTGAATGGCATGGCTTCGCTGATTCGTGCCTATTTCAATCAGGACGGGCATCACATCCAGTTCAATGTCATCGACCGCAAGACGCTGCTCGACGCGCAGGCAAGGCCCGAAGAATACCGCGATCTGATCGTGCGCGTAGCGGGTTACAGCGACCATTTCCGCAATTTGAGCAAGGAACTGCAGGATGAGATTATCGAACGGACTGAGCAGCATTTTGCTTGAGGAATCCGATTCGGCAGGAATTTTTTCTTCGGTGTGTAAATAAAATAGAGATGAAGCGGCAAGACGATAGTGAAAAGCGGAGGCAGTAAAATGAACAAGAAGACGATTGGTTTTATCGGCAGCGGCAACATGGGCAGTGCGATGATCGGCGGCATACTGGCGGCAGGACTGGTGCCGGCCAAACAGGTTATCGTGGCCGATTTGAATAAAGAAAAGCTGGCCGAGATGAAGGCGCTATATGGCATAACGACGACGACGGAGGGGCGCGAAGTGGCGCAGGCAGCCGATTATCTGATCCTGGCGGTCAAGCCGAATGTGTACGCGCCGGTCATTAACTCCATTAAAGATTTGCTGACGGACGGTAAAGTCGTGATCAGCATCGCGGCGGGACAATCCTTGGCGGCGATCGCGGCCATGGCGGGCGAGACGGTCAAGGTGGTGCGGACGATGCCGAATACGCCGGCTCTGGTCGAAGCGGGCATGGCGGCGCTTTGTCCGAACGACAAAGTGAGTGAGGAAGAATTGGCCAACGTCAAAGCCATCTTTGAAAGTTTCGGCCAGGCGGAAGTCGTGCCGGAATATCTGATTGACGGCGTCATCGGCATCAGCGGTTCCTCGCCTGCCTATGTCTTCATGTTCATCGAAGCGCTTGCCGACGCCGGCGTGTTGGCAGGCCTGCCGCGCCAGCAGGCGATGCGCTTTGCGGCGCAGGCGGTCTATGGTTCGGCGAAAATGGTGCTGGAAACCGGCAAACATCCGGGCGAACTGAAAGATATGGTCTGCTCGCCGGGCGGCACGACGATCGAAGCGGTAGCGACGCTCGAGGAATGCGGCTTTCGCAGCGCCGTCATTCAGGCGGTCAATGACTGTGTGGCAAAATCAAAGGCGATGAGCCAAAAGGAGTAAGGATATGTTAAAAGTAAATGAGTATTTCGAGCGGCAGGTAATTTCAATCGGCTTCGCCGATCAGGTCGGTCCCGCCACGGTCGGTGTGATGGTTCCGGGTGCGTATACGTTCAACACTTCGCAACTCGAGACGATGCTGGTCGTCAGCGGCAGCCTCGAAGTGAAACTGCCGGGCGAAACTTCGTTCCAGACGTATGCTGCCGGCTCTTCGTTCAAGGTGCCGGCGGGGGCGGCCTTTGACGTGAAAGCGACAGAACCGACCTCCTACCTTTGCCGCTACGAATAAGGAAGTGTAAGGGTGGATCTTCAGCGGGACGCTGCTAGTCCGGCGGAAGGTCCACCCCTTGCTTAGTAAGCCGTCCAAGAGAGCGGTCGTTTTTGGCAGCTCGCGATTTGAAAAGACGGTTGGGCAAATTTGGATTTGACTATTAAGTCAGCCATAAAAATAATCGATAGTGATAGTAGAAGACCACGGAAAGGTGATGAGGAAAAATGCGGATAGCAGGAAGCGGAGCGCAAACGCAAGCACCGTCTGCTGTAGCAAGTTCAACGGCGGAACTGGATTCACGGATCAAATTTCTGCAACAGCAAAAAAACGATGTCAGCAAGCAGATGGAGAAAATTCAGCAGAGTAAGGCGGATGCCAAGACCAAACAAGAACAATTGAAACCGCTGCAGGAACAACTGCAAAATCTGGATGCGCAGATTCAGGCGGCGCAGGCGGAAAAATCGCGTCAGGAAGCGCGTAAGAACGAAGCGAGCTCGAAAGAGCAGGAACCGAAGGATCCGAAGCAGGAGGAAGACCGAAAAAACGCTGTTCTCCTCGAACTCAGCGCCGATGTGAAACAGATGAAAACGATGGCGAAGATCAAAGGGCAGACCGAGGGTCAAGGACGCGTGCTCAGAAGTGAAGCGGCGCTTGATCGATTACACCTTAATGACGTCGGTGCAGCGAAGAAAGAGGCCAAGGCGGCCGATTTAGAAAACAGTACGGCGGATTTGAACAGTCAGATCATGAAAAAAGGCAAAGAGGCGCAGAATACCGTCAAGCGCCAGCAAGAGAAAGACGAAGCGCAAGCGAACGGCGAGACGGAAGAGGAAAAAGAAAAACGCGAGCGCGAGAAACGAATCGATTTACAGGCATAAACGAATGCAGGCGCAGTTTACGATTGCGTCCTGCATTTTTTTAGCGGAAAACGCAGCGCAGCAGCAGGAGGCAAAGCGAGCCGGGGCGAACTAAGAACGGAGGAACGGGCTCGAGGAGGAAAGCATGTTTGATGTTGAATGGGTCGGTAGTATTGCGGGCGTTTTGACTACCGGAGCCTTTTTCCCGCAGGTCGTCAAGACGGTGCGCAGCCGTTCGACCGATGATCTTTCCTGGAGCTGGGCGCTCATGACATTGGCCGGAGTCGCTCTTTGGCTCGCCTACGGCGTATTCATCGGCAGTATGCCGTTGGTGGCGTCAAACACGGTGACCTTCAGCTGCGTCGCGGTCATCGTCTGGGTGAAGCTTTGCAATCGGATGAAGAAATGAAAAGCCGTGCATTCGATGAAGAATCAAATGCGCGGCTTTTTAGACGCAAAGCGCCTCTTTGCCGGTATTCAAATAGATACTAGGTTACGCTAAAGTGCGTACTTGTCTAAGAACGGCATTAAAATGATAAGGAAAGACTGCTTTTCTTTAGGCTGGCTGAAAATGCCGGCGCGAAGATTGCAGAAAGCGAGGAGGAAGAACGATGCTTTTTACGCCATACGCAATCGGGACGCTTGAACTGAAAAACAGGGTCGTCATGCCGCCGATGTGCATGTATAAGGCCGACAATGACGGCAAGGTCAAGGATTGGCATCGCATCCATTATGCGAGCCGGGCGGTCGGCCAGGTCGGACTGCTTATCGTCGAGGCCACTGCGGTTGAATATCGCGGCCGTATTTCGAATCGGGATCTCGGCATTTGGGAAGATGCGCAGATCGCAGGCTTAAAAGAACTCGTCGACGGCGTGCATGCACAAGGTGGCAAGATCGCGCTTCAATTGGCGCATGCCGGACGAAAGAGCGATCTGCCGGATACGACGCCGGTCGCGCCGTCTGCGCTTGCCTTCAATGCCGATTACAAGCTGCCGCAGGCCTTGACGCTCGCCGAACTGCCCGGTATCGTCGCTGCGTTCGCGCAAGGGGCGCGGCGCGCGGTGGCGGCTGGCTTTGACGCGATCGAGATCCATGCGGCGCATGGTTATCTGATCAACGAGTTTCTTTCGCCGCTCACGAATCGGCGTGAGGACGAATACGGCGGCAGTCCGGAAAACAGAGTGCGTTTGCTGCGCGAGATCCTGCAGGCGGTGCGCGAGGTCGTGCCGGCAACGCTGCCGCTCTTGCTGCGCGTTTCGGCCGAGGATTACGATGCGGACGGTAATCATCCGGCAGATGTGGCGCAGTTGATCAATCTGGTGAAGGAGCTCGGCATCGACCTGGTCAATGTGAGTTCCGGCGGCGTCGTGGACCGACTGCCGCGCGCCTATGCGGGCTATCAGATCCCGATGGCGCTCGTGATCGCCGAGGAGACCGGTCTGCCAGTTCTGGGCGGCGGGCTGATCACAGAGCCGCTGCAGGCCGAGCAGGCGATCAAGGCGGGACTCTCGCTTGTCTGGCTGGGGCGCGAATTGTTGCGCAATCCGTATTGGGCGCTGCAGGCGGCGCATAGCCTGCAGGAAACGGTCACCTGGCCGGAAGCGTACGCGCGGGCCAAATTTTGAGAAGAAAGCAAAGTGAAACGGGAGGAAAAGCGATGAAGAACTTTACTTTTTCACTGCCGACGGTCGTGCATTTCGGCGAGGGGCAAGTGCAAACGCTGCCGCAGACGATTCGATTGCACGGCAGCCGGGTGCTGCTCGTCTATGGCGGCGGCAGCATTAAACGAAGCGGTTTATATGCAACGATCACTGGGTTGCTGCAGGAGAACGGCATCTTCTTTCAGGAATTGCCGGGCGTTCAGCCGAATCCGCGTGTGACAAGTGTCCGCGCCGGCGTGGCTCTCTGCCGCGAACATCAGTTGGACTTTGTCTTGGCGGTGGGCGGCGGCAGCATCATCGACTGCGCCAAAGTCATTGCCGCGGCGGTCTATTACGAAGGCGATCCCTGGGACTTTTGCCTGCGCAAGGCGCAGATCAGCGACGCGCTGCCGCTCGGCTCGGTGCTGACGCTCGCGGCGACCGGTTCGGAAATGAACAGCGGTGCCGTAATCAGCAACGAAGAGACGGATGAAAAATTGCCGGTCATGCATAAGGCGATGTTGCCGAAATTCGCGATCCTCGATCCGGCGCAGACGTTTTCTGTTCCGGCCAGTCAGACGGCGGCGGGTACGGCGGACATCATGAGCCATGTGCTGGAACAATATTTCGGACCGGTCAACGACGCGTTCCTGGCGGACAGGATGAGCGAGGCCGTGCTGAAGACCTGCATCCATTACGGGCCGATCGCGGTGCGTGAACCTGACAATTACGCGGCCAGAGCCAATTTGATGTGGGCGAGCAGCCTTGGGTTGAACGGACTGCTGCAGACCGGCAAGACGCCGGGCGATTGGGCGACGCATATGATTGAGCATGAAGTCAGCGCGATTTATGATATTACGCATGGTCTGGGCTTGGCGATTCTCACGCCGTTTTGGATGGAGCACGTCCTGAACGGCGAGAACATGGGCCGTTTCGCGCAGTATGCGCGCAACGTCTGGGCGATCAGCGAAAGCGATGATCTAAAGGCTGCCAAGGCGGGTATCCTAGCGACGGCTGCGTTTTTCCGCAGCTTAGGTCTGGCGGGCAGTCTAAAGGAATGCGGCGTAGCGGCCGACCGATTGGAAGAAATGGCGGAGAAAGCGGTGCGCTTTGGCATGCTGGGTGCATTGAAAAAATTGGACAAGGATGCGGTGCTGCAAATTTTGACGGCAGCGTTCTAGGTCTCGGGGGATAGCCTGCGAATGGTTTTCGCAGGCTATTTGTGCTTTGGGAAAAAGAAGATAAAACGGCTAAAGAAAGGAGGCGTGACGTGGGGACGATTAATGTTATGTCGATAGTGTTTTTTTGCCTGATTGGTGCAATCAATATACGGTTGCTATATTTTTTGGGCGACAAAAGAATATCCAGCCGCACGGCATGGTATTACGGCGTAGCGACGTTGACGGCTGCTTTTTTATTGCAGCCGATTTGGCTGGCGCAGCCCCGTATAATTACTTCTGTGTTTGATGAAATTCTGCCGCCACTGGTGTGCGCTGCTGTTGTCTGGCTTAGTGGGCAACTGTTTTTGCTGCCGATTTTTACGGCGCTATGTCTTTTGGCCAGCGCGACAAAAAAATGCGGGACAGAGGTTGCGGTAAATTCGCTGCGCATTAGTCGGCGCGCTTTTTTGCAAGGTTCGGTTTTGGGCGCGCCGTTGCTGGCGTTTGGCATGGGCGGAAAAGCTGTTTATGAGGCGATGCGAGAGATGACATTGCAACAACTGACAGTAGCCTTTCCAGATTTGCCGGTTACCTTGGATGGCTTTGTGATTGCGCAAATCAGCGATGCGCATTTGGGTCCCTATTTTTCTTTGGCGCGTTTAGATGAAACGCTGGCGCTGGTTGCGCAAGCAAAACCGGACATGTTGGTGATTACCGGCGACTTGATTGGCGATATGGCGCTTTTGCGACAAGGCGTGAAAAAAATAAGCGATTTGGCAGCTGGGCTGAAGCAGAAGGTATATTTTTGCTGGGGCAATCATGAATATTATCATCGCATTGATGAAGTGCGAGCCGAACTCGAGGAAGCAGGGATCGTAATACTGGAAAACGAAAGCTGCCATATTAAGGTGGGAGAAGGAGAACTTTATCTGGCCGGCGTCGACTATCCTCGGGGACACAAAAAAGAGGTCGAAGAAAAACGGTTGCCGTTCCTTGAAGCAGCGCTTGCCGAGATTCCGGAGAATACTTTTCATGTCTTGCTCGCACACCATCCGGATTTTTTGAAAGAAGCATTCGTTAAGCGGGTGCCTTTGACGCTTGCCGGACATACGCACGGCGGACAGGTGAAGCTGTTCGGTCGTTACCTGATCAATTTCGGCTACCGTTATTTGGCGGGTCTCTACCAGGAAGGCCGCTCTTACGGCTATGTTCATACCGGCACCGGACAATGGCTGCCGCTGCGCGTGAATTGTCCGCCGCAGGTCAGTCTGATCACGTTGAGGAAAGAGGGATGAAGTGAAGATTATCGTGGATGCCGATGCCTGCCCGAAAGGGGCGCTTGCGCAGTGTTTCCGACTGGGAGAGCGTTACGGAATCGAGCTGTACACCGTAGCGAATTATCATCACCAGATCGAGTCGCCGCGTCACATCGTCGTCGATGGCGACTCACAGGCGGCCGACATGAAGATCGCCAATCTCAGTGCGGCAGGTGATCTCGTCGTGACGCAGGACTGGGGGTTGGCGGCGCTGATCCTCGGCAAAGGCGCGCAATGCCTGCATCCGAACGGACGGCGCTATCAAACGGAAACGATCGGCTTCCTGCTCGAAGAGCGCGAGGCGAAAGCGCGCTTACGTCGCAGCGGCGGAAGAACGAAAGGGCCGAAAAAACGCGAGCCGCAGGCCGATGAACGCTTTGGCCGTGTACTCGAAGAGATGATTCTCGAAGGGGTGCAAGCGAATAAAGAAACGAGCGAATGACGCCAAAAGGTCATTCGCTCGTTTCTTTATCGTTGTTGCAGCAGCTCTTCGATTTTAGGCCCGCAGCGACGTCCGCAGCAAGAACCGGAACCGGCGCCGGTCGCTTTTTGCACCGCTTCAAGCGTAGTCGCGCCACCGCTGATCGCTTTCTTCATGCTGGCGCGGCTAATGCCTTTACAAAGGCAGACCTTTGTCAATTTATCAAGAATCGCGGGATTGACCTCTTCGTCCATGGAACGATTCCCCCTTACGTATGATTATCAATTACCATTATAAGGGGAAACGGAGAAAAAATAAAGCGGCGAAAGTCATTCTGCCGCTTGCGCTCTTCTTTCTTCGGCGTTGCCGGATGCTTGGTCGAGATAAGTTTGAAAGGCGGCCCAGCCGGTTCGGTCGAGCATGGCGCCAAGACGTTCTTTGGCCTTACCGTGCTGTCGGTAATACGCGAGGATCGCCTCGATCAGCGCAGGAACGGCTGCGCCGTCAATGGAGCGCCGGACCTCGGTGGCGATGCGGGCCTGGCGGCCGGAGCTGCCGCCGACAAGCAGCGTATAGCCTGAGGCAGTACCGAAAAGGCCGATGTCGCGCACGAAGCATTCCGCGCAGCAATTGGGGCAGCCGCTGACGGCGATGCGAACTTTGCCCGGTGTTTCCTGTGCGAAAAAGATCCGGTCCAGTTCGAGTCCCAGTTCACTGCTGTTTTGCATGCCGCGCGGGCAGTCGCCTTTGCCGGGACAAAAATTGACGCCGCGTACGGCGGAATTGATGAACGATTCTCCCTGGCAGCCGAGTTCTTCTAAGACCGCGGCGCCGTCGGCGGCCGGAAGATCCAGCAGCGTCAGCGTATTGCCGCTGATCTTGATGCGACAGGAGCGTGAGGCTGCGATAGCGGCGATCTGCCGCAGTTGTTCGGGCGTTGTGATGCCGCCGGGAATATGAGGGGCGACCGGAAATTTGATGCGCTTGTTCAGGAAAGGGATCTTACTGATATCCAAAGAGCAGACCTCCCCGTGTGTTTCTTCTCAATATAACATGGCGACAAAGCGTTTGTCTGTGAGCTGGCTCACAAAAGCGCGGGGCGAAGTTTCGCCATGCGTTTGCGCGTCAGCGATGCGGGCGACAGGAAATAAATAATATTTTCAAGTAAGCAGGAATCGTTATCCGTACGAAGAATTTAAAATACCTATGTGAATCAGTAAGACGTAATTGATGAAATAATATTGGAGTGATAACTGTGAAAGGTACTGTAGTAGGAACTTGGGTCAATACGACGCGCTCATTATGGGGAGAAACGGTCGCAACGCAGGCGATGCTCCAGGTTGGTTGGCCGGAAGGACATATCTTTGCGCCGACCGAAGACGTGGCGGACAGCAAGGTGGAGCAATTCATCGCCGCGCTGTCGCGTGCGCTCGGGAAAACAGGCGCTGAAATCTGGCAGCAGATCGGCCGTGATAATATCGGGACTTTTTTCAAGGTCTATCCGGCTTTTTTTCAGCAGGAAAATTTATATTCCTTCCTGCGTTCGATGTATGACGTCCATGTGCAGGTGGTCAAACGGATTCCGGGCGCAAACCCGCCGGAACTCTTGCTTGAGGCGGTGTCGGAACACGAAGCGGTCTTGTCGTACCGCTCGAAACGGGCGATGTTTGATTACATGCATGGCCTGCTTGCCGGAGCGGCGGAGCATTTCAAGGAAAAGATCAGCACGACGGTGCTCGAATCCGGCAGCGACTTCATCAAGGTCAAGATCACGTTTCCGGCGCAGATCACGCACACCAAACGCTATGCGCTCAACCGTTTCCTGACGTTCGGCGGCAAGACCGGCTTAGGTGTGAAGGCGGGCGTGCTGGTCACGCTGGGCAGTTTGCTGCTCGACGGCATGCTGCTCGTACTCGGCGTAAGCGTGCCGCTTTGGAGCGCGCCGCTTAGCGGCCTCTTGGCCTGGGGCGGCGTGAGCCTGCTTTTGCGTCCGCTAACGGCGGTCAATGAAGAACTGCAACGCTTGCAGGAACGGCAGTATTTCGTCGACGTCAAATTGTCGAGCGGCGATGAACTGGAAGAGATCATGCAAGGCCTTGCGGCGTACAAGAAGCGTTTGAAGCGTGAGTTTGTCGGCTTTAAAGGGATTACGGACGAAATGAACCGTTATGCGGACGGTTTTAACGCGCTGGCGGCCAACATGAGCACGACATCGGATGAAATCAGCCGCGTGATGTATGACGTGGCCGATGCCGCCACCAGTCAGGCGCAGGAAACGACCGATGCGGTCGGGATCCTAAGCGGCAATCTGGAAACGCTGAAGACGGTGCTGGTCGAGCAAAATCGCAATAAGCAGCGCCTGGAAGACGCGGTGGCTGAAATCAGCCGCGGTTTCGGCGAGGTCGAATCGTCAAGCGCGAAACTCGAGCATAGTCTGGCGCAGTTTTCCACGGTGCGTGAGTCGGCCGATGCGCTGCAGAATCAGGCGGAGAAAATCAGTGAGATCACCGGCATGGTGGCGGCGATTGCCGGACAGACGAATCTACTGGCGCTCAACGCCGCGATTGAAGCGGCGCGAGCCGGCGAACAGGGCCGCGGCTTCGCGGTCGTCGCCGAAGAAGTACGCAAACTGGCCGAGCAGTCGCACGGCCATTCGGAAAGCATCACGTCTGACCTCAAAATCCTGACCGACATCATCGGTCAGGTCGTCGGCATGATCGAAGAGGAATACGGCGTGTTGGAGGCGGAAAGCCGCCAGATGGGCGAAGTCGTCCGCAACAACAGCCGTCATGTGGAAAATGTGCACTTGGTTTCGGAGAACATCGTCGATATGATCGACAAACTGGAGCGCGAAATGAGCGGCCTTGGGCAGGTTTACGGCAAGATCGAATCGCTGGCGGCGATCTCGGAAGAGAATTCCGCTTCGAGCGAAGAAGTCAGCGCCGCCGTTCAGGACTACAACAAGAAGCTGCATGACATGATGGGCAAGATCGGCGAATTCAAAGTCGTCATCCAGCATTTCAGCGAAGATATCAACCAGTATCGGACTTGAGTCGCGAGAGGCTGTCGTCATTTTTGACGGCGGCCTTTTTTCTCGTCCGGGTTTACAAAAATTAAAGCGAAGGCAAGCGCCGCGCTGCGACCATCTTTCTCAAGCGGATATATGGGAGTACTGGATTTTCTGGTATAGGCATTTACGAGGTTTTGTGGTATGATTTTTTTGAAACATTCATCATGATTGTGTCAGATGGAGGATTGTGCATGATTCGAGAACGGCGGAGTAAAGAAAAACTGGAAATTTATTATCGGAAATTCATGGAGGACGGAGTGTTGGACCCGAATGTCCACCCCTGGATCGCTCAGTCCTGGCAACAAAGCCGACGCCTGGGCGTCAAGGCGGATCGCTTCAAGGTCAACGTCCGTTTGAGCCGCGATGAACTGGAGCGCAGACGACGGCAGCATCAGCCGGCGATGACCTATCTGGAAGGCATGTACCACGAGACGCGGGAGCATTTCAATGTATATAATTTGAGCATGCTCTTATTGGATGCCGAGAGTTATGTGCTGAAAAACTATGCGATGCCGTTTTTTCAGCGCACGCCGGGCGAATTGGAAGGCGCGCGTCTGGCGGAACAGGATATCGGGACGTCAAGCATCAGCATTGCGAGTGAACGCAAGGTGCCTTTTCTCGTCTTCGGTGCTGAAATGTGGCAGGAAGAAGGTCATAACGGAGACGCCTGCTCGGTTCCGATCATGCTCGATGGCGAACTGAAATATATCGTGACGATCGTATCGGTAGAACAGGAAAGCCTGCCTTACAGCGCGGTCGTGGCGCTGCTGGTCAGCATCAAGTACGGTATGGAAAGTCATCTGGCGGTGCAGGAACAGTTGAAAGCGCGTCACGCGATCCTCGATGCCGTGCCGTTTGCCGTCTACCATGTCGAACCGAACGGTGAAGTCGTATATACGAATAAATTAGGGCAAAGCCGCCTCGCCGGCATTGACGCGATGGGCAGTGATGAACGGCCGCCCAACCTCAGCGACGTAGTGCTGAATTATCGCCATACGCCGATTTATAAAGGTTTCAAAGGCATTCCTTCTTATAATAAAGAAGTGACTTGGATTACGCCGAAAAAGACGTACGAGGATATCACGACCGTGGTGCCGATGGAGACGGACAAAGGCGTCGCCAGCGTTGTCGCGGTATCGCTGCCGATTGAAGATCTAAGGACGCTGGTCGCGCATGCGGTCGGCTACAAGGCGCGCTACAGCCTCTCCAGCATGGTCGGGCAGGCCTCGGTCTTCCTTACGATGAAGGAAAAAGCAGCGCGTGTCGCCAAGAACAACAATCACGTCCTGCTGCAGGGCGAAGCCGGTACGGGCAAGCAGCGTCTGGCGCATGCCATTCATCAGGCCAGCGGACGTGCGGCAGGGCCGCTTATTTCGATGAAATGCGGCGATATGCTGCCGGAAGTGCTCGAAGACGAATTGTTCGGCATCGCTGACGACGGCTATGAAGGGCGTCCGGGCAAACTCGAACTGGCCAATGGCGGCACACTGTTCTTGGATGAAGTGGAGAAGCTGCCGTCGCATGTCGCACAGCGTCTGGCCGGAGCTTTGCGCAGCAAGGAATTGAGCCGTGTCGGCGAAACGGTGCGCCGTCATTTTGACATCCGCATCATCGCGGCCTGCGATCTGGACTTAAAGCGTCTGACGGAAAAAGGCGCGTTCGAAGGCGCGCTGCATGAACTGATCTCGCGCAGCACGATCCGGATTCCGCCGCTGCGTTCGCGGCGCGACGATATTCCGCTGCTGGCGGAACATATCATCGGGGAACTGGCCGAACAGCACAGCCTGCCGGAAAAACGCCTGCAGCCCGAAGCGGCCGAACTGCTGATGTCCTATGACTGGCCGGGCAATATCAAGCAATTGCAGGGCGTCGTTGAACAGGCATTCTTCAGCACCAACGGCAATGTCATTGCCACGAACGATATAAGTTTACTGGGAGATACCGGTATCGGCAACGAATGGAAAGAAGACAAAGAAATCTTCATCGATGTCTGGAAAGCGGCCGGCGGCAACATCAGCCGTCTGGCCAATATGCTCGACGTCAGCCGGGTTACGCTCTACCGTTATCTGAAAAAATTCGGTTTGGATAAGCAGAATTAAAGCGAAGAGGCTGTCTCAAAATCGAGACAGCCTCTTGTCTTTACAGGGAAGATTGTGATAAGATTCTGCTGTCTATGGCGTTGCTGCCTGCATTATCAATAGAGCGAGGAATGACTATGCGATTACGAAAAAAACCATGGATCGGCGAAGCGCTCGATCAATTCAACGATATTCTCGTCCGCGAACATGAGGACAAAGATTGCCGGGGGCGCTGGCGTCAGCGTTTTGCCGCGGCAGGACCGCTGCACGTCGAAGTGGGTACCGGAAAAGGTTCATTTATTACCGAGATGGCGGCGCGTCATCCTGATATTCTCTTCATCGGCATCGAAGGGCAGCAGGATGTCATCTACCAGGCGGTAAAACGGGCGGCGGAGCAAAAACTCGTCAATTTGCGCCTGCTGTTGGCCGACGTCGGACGTTTGACTGAATTCTTCGCGCCGGGGGAAATGGATCGCTTGTTCATCAATTTTTGCGATCCCTGGCCGAAGGTCCGCCATGCCAAACGGCGTCTGACGCATGCGCGTTTTTTGGCGCGCTATCGTGAAGTTTTGGCGGCGCAGGGCGATATCTGGTTCAAGACCGACAACCGTCCGCTCTTCGATTTTTCCTTGGAAGAATTTGCGGCGAACGGACTGGAACTGGTGAAGGTCTCCTATGATTTGCACAGCGAAGATTGGCAGGACAATGTGATGACGGAATACGAACGCAAGTTCAGCGCGCTGGGGACGCCGATCAACCGCTGCGAAGCACGC
Source organism: Azotosporobacter soli (assembly GCF_030542965.1). NCBI lineage: Bacteria > Bacillati > Bacillota > Negativicutes > Selenomonadales > Sporomusaceae > Azotosporobacter > Azotosporobacter soli. Next base: position 367,289 of record NZ_JAUAOA010000001.1, on the reverse strand, counting down.
TTTGCGAAGTAAAAAGAAGGGGAGGCGGACGCTATGAAATGGCTGCCGCGTTTGTGGGTGAGCCACGGTGAGGCCGTAGGCTGGATTACGCTGCTGCTCTTCATGTTCGGCGCGCTTAATATTTTCAGTGCGAGCTTTGTTCATGCGGGACAAAATTTAGGCGACAGTTATTATTTTTTGAAGCGCCATCTCTTATCGGCGGCGATCGGCATGCTCTTTATGCTGATCATGATCCGAACCGATTATAAGCGTTGGCAAAATGCCGTTTTTCCGCTCGGCCTGGTCACGTTCGCGATGCTCGTTGCCGTTCATTTTATCGGCGTCGAGGTCAACGGCGCAAGACGTTGGCTGAATCTCGGCTTTCAGTTTCAGCCGTCGGAACTGGCAAAATTCACCGTGATGCTGTTCAGCGCGGTTTATCTCGGCCGCTTGGCGGAGCGCGGGCGCAGGATACCGCTCTTTACGGCGCCGCTCTTACTGGCGCTGCTGTTGGGCGGGATCGTCCTGAAGCAGCCGGACATGGGGACGGCCGTGATCATCGTCGGAATCGCGCTTGGCCTGCAGGTGCTGGGCGGAATGGCGTTCGAGTACTTGGTGATCCTTGGCGCGATCGGCGGCGGTCTGGGCTACTATCTGACGTTTTCGGCCGCCTACCGCGCAGAGCGCTACTATGCCTGGCAGAATCCCTGGGATTTTAAGGACGGCATCGGCTATCAGGCCGTGCAGGGGCTCTTGGCGATCGGTTCCGGCGGCTTTTGGGGTTCGGGCCTCGGCATGGGTGCGAGCAAGTTCGATTATCTGCCGGAAGCGCATACCGACTTCGCATTTGCCGTACTCTGCCAGGAAATGGGCTTTGTCGGCGCGGCGGCGGTGCTGCTGCTTTTTCTTGCGCTTGGTTACCATGGCATCAAGATTGCACTACAGGCGCGCGATGCATACGGAAAATTCCTTGCGATGGGCGTCGTTTTTCTGATCGTCGGACAGGGAATGATCAATATGGCGATGGTCACGAACCTCTTGCCGGTGGTCGGCGTGCCGCTGCCGTTCATCAGTTTCGGCGGAACGTCGCTCCTGGTGAATATGACGGCGATCGGCCTTCTGCTGAATGTCAATCGGCAGGGCGTCCGTCCTGCGGAACCGGAAGCGACTCTGCCCGGTGGGGTGCGTGAGCGCTTGCAGCAATCACGTCGTCTTAGTCGGGTGAAATAAATTAAAGATACTGTGCGGCGCTGCAGTAATATAGTATAATAGGTTTCATCGCAATATTTGCAATATTTGCCGGAGGGCGGCGCTGTCATAATCGGAGCCAGAGACTGCTGTGAAGGCTTCAACTGCTGTGGACGGAGTGATCGTTTGCAAAAACGGGAACGTCTGCTCTTGCGGCAGCTTGAAACCTGCGGCAGTCTTTTGCTTACAGCGTTTGACGAGAATGGGGAGGGTATGGCGTGATCAATGTGTTATTGGTAGGCGGCGGCCGCGGCGGCGCGGGAATTCTTGAATTGTGCCGCAAGGTAAAGGACGTGTCGGTCGTCGGGGTCGTAGATCCGAAAAGCGAGGCGGTTGCGATCCAGTTGGCGAAAAAGCTGGGCATCCGTACCTTTGCCGATGTGAAAGAGGCGCTGAAACTGGAAGCGGTTACGGTTGTCCTGAATATTACCGGCAATGAGGAAGTAAATCGCCTGATCGAAGAGCATAAGGGCGAGGGTGTAAAACTGGTCGACGCGTTTATTGCGCAAATGATGTATCATCTGGTGAAATCGCAAACGCTGATGCAGGAAGAATTGCATGGCAAGGTCGAAGTGCTGACGAAGTCGGTCAATGACGCGAAAGGCCATATCAGCAATACGCATGAGGTGATCGGTTTCATCAATAAGGTCTCGCAGCAGACCAATCTGCTCGGCCTTAACGCCGCGATCGAAGCGGCGCGTGCAGGCGAACAGGGACGCGGTTTCGCGGTAGTCGCGAATGAAGTGCGCAAACTGGCCGAAGACAGTGTGGAAGCGACCAAAAAGATCAACACGATCCTGCAAAACATCGAAAACTCAATGCAGGGCATCATCACCGGCATCGAAGAAACGGCCCGCGTGACCGAAAAACACGCTGGCGAAGAATTAATCACAGGGATACGCTAAGAGAGAAGCGCCTGCCGGCAGGCGGGCGCTTTTCTTTTTAAGGCGGAAAGCGAGGCGAAGAGAGTATGGATAAGAGAAACGGTTGCTTGCTGGCGTTGCTGCTTGGCAGTCTGGCCTTCTTCACGGCGGGCGCGGAAGCGGCGAAATTGCCCCCCAAGGCTGCGCCGCCCTTAGTTCAAGTAACTGCAGCGCCGGAGAAAACGGTGGTCAGGCTGGGCATCGATAATCTGGATCAGTACCTGCCGCTTTTTGCGGGTAAGCGCGTAGGCTTGATCACCAACGCGACCGGAATGACGAGCGATTACAAGTCGAGCGTCGAGGTGTTGGCAGCCAAGACCAATCTGACGACGCTCTACTCGCCTGAGCATGGGCTTTGGGGCGATCGTCCGGCCGGCGAAGCGGTCGGCTCCTATACCGACTTACGCAGCGGACTGCCGGTCTACAGCCTGTACGGCGATACGAAGAAACCGAGCGCGGCGATGCTCGCCGACATCGATGTGCTGGCGTTTGACATTCAGGATGTCGGTTCGCGTTCCTATACTTATATTTATACGATGGCCTATGCTATGGAGAGCTGTCGTGAACAGGGGAAGACCTTCGTCGTCTTTGACCGGCCCAATCCAGCGGGCGGAATGGTGGAGGGGCCGGTGCTCAAACCGGGCTTCACTTCGTTCATCGGCATGTATCCGATTCCAATCCGGCATGGCATGACCGTCGGCGAATTGGCGCGTCTGTTCAATGAGTCGTTCGGCATTCATTGCAAGCTCGAAGTCGTGCCGATGACCGGCTGGCGGCGCAGTATGCTGTTTGCCGATACCGGACTGCCCTGGATCATGACGTCGCCGAACATACCTACGCCCGATAGCGCACTGGTCTATTCGGGCACCGGACTGTTCGGCGGCACGAACGTCTCCGAAGGGGTGGGTACGACGCGTCCGTTCGAACTTGTTGGTGCGCCGTGGTTGAGAGCCGACAGCCTGGCCGATGACATGAATGCGAAAAAACTTCCCGGTGTGCATTTTCGCGCAGCGTATTTTGTGCCCCGTTTCGGATTGTACCAGGGCGAAGTCTGCGGCGGCGTACAGATCCACGTGACGGATGCGAAAAAGTATCGTGCACTCGAGACGGCGCTTACGCTGCTCTATCAGATCAAAGAGAGCGGCGGCGTGGACTTCCGTTACAACCGAGGTTACGGTGAAGGCATGATCGATCTGATCAGCGGCGAAGACCGGCTGCGCAGCGGACGTTATAGTCTGGAAGAAATAAAGACGTTTTGGAAGCGGGAAGCGGAACAGTTTCAAAAGCAGGCGGAGATTTTTTATTTATATAAGCCTTAAGTAAATAAAAAAAGTGTACGATACTATCTATAACAGCTAGCTGCAAAGGGGGCGGTAGTTTTGATAGGTCGCATCACATCGACGCATCCATCGGAGTTGACGAAGCGCGAGCCGCGCGGCACATCACTTGCGCAGCGCAAGAAAGCGGCAGCCGATTTCAAGACGCTCTTGGATAAAGAATTGAAGCAAACGGATCGCGGGCGTAAAATGTCCTGACGGTCTTTTAACCCCCGCCGGTCCGGCGGGGGTTTTTTCTCGCGCGTGCCGCACGCTACGCAGCAGGAAAAGCGCAACGAACGACGAATCAAAGAGGATTGTGACAAAGTGGAGCGATGCTGCCAAGTGAAGAAAGGAACATAGTTCATCATGATGTTGAAACGAGCGCAGGGACTGCAGAAAAGGATTGCCTGGATGATGATCCTGCTGGTTCTTGTCTTTTTAGTACTACTCGGAAAATTGGCGCGGATTCAATTTTGGGAAGGGCCGCTGATGGCGGCCAAGGCGCAGAGCCAATTGCGCGAAAGCAAACGCCTGCATTCGCCGCGCGGCACGATCTATGACCGCGGCGGGCGTGAACTGGCGGTCAGCAATGTTAATAAATCGCTGTTTGCCGATCCGGAAGGCATCAAGGATGCGGATCAGACGGCGGCTTTGCTGGCGCCGGTGCTCGGCATGAAGACCGAAGAGCTGCACGAATTGATCAGTCTGAAAGGACGCTTCGTCTGGGTGCGACGGACGATGGAGCCGGAAATGACGGAACAGGTCAAACGGGTGATGAAAGAAAACCATCTGAGCGGTTTCGGTTTCATGGATGAAAGCAAGCGTTATTATCCGAGCGGCTCTCTGGCGGCGCAGGTCATCGGCTTCGTCGGTACGGACGATACCGGACTGGATGGGCTTGAGTTGTCGCTCGATAAGACGATCAAAGGCTCGTGGACGGAACAGCTTGTCGATACCGATGTGCGCGGCATACCGATCTTTAAATCGATCTTTACTTTCGCGGCGCAAAAGCGGACGCAAAATGTCTTTCTTACGCTCGACAGCAACATCCAGTTTCTCGCGGAGCAGGGACTGGATAAGGCGATGGCGACAACGGGAGCGCAGGCTGCGACGCTGATTGTGATGAATCCGAAAACGGGCGAAGTGCTGGCGATGGCCAGCCGCCCGACCTTCAATCCGAACCGTTTCGGGCAATCGAATTCCGCCAGCTGGCGCAACCGGGCGGTGAATTTCATTTATGAGCCGGGTTCGACGTTTAAGGCGCTGGTAACGGCGGCGGCGATCCAGGAAAACGAAGTAAGTCCGGATGAACGCTTTTTCGATAAAGGCTATATCCAGGTTGGCGACCGGCGGATACAGAACTGGAGCGGCGACAGCTACGGCAATGTGCCGTTTACCGATATCTTCAAACAATCGCTCAATACCGGTTTCGTCGAAGTTGGCCTAAGAGTCGGTGCGCAAAGACTGTGCGATTATGCGAAGGCCTTCGGTTTCGGACATTCGACCGGGATCGAACTGCCGGGCGAAGAGGAAGGGCTGCTCTTTGAAGCGAAAGACATGCGTCCGTCCGATGTGGCGACGATGGCGATCGGACAGAGTATCGCCGTTACGCCGCTGCAGCTGATTGCGGGCATTTCAGCGATTGCGAACGATGGCCTGCTGCTAAAACCGCATATCGTGAAAGAGATTCGCGCCAGTGACGGCACGCTGGTGAAAAAGACGGAGCCGGAATCGGTGCGCCAGGTCGTCTCGACGCAGACGGCCAGGACGATTGCGATGCTGATGGAAAAGGTCGTTTCGGAAGGCGGCGGCAAGAATGCCGCGGTCAAGGGCTACCGAATCGCCGGTAAGACTGGGACGGCCGAGAAACTCGATCCGCAGGGCGGTTATTATAAAGGACGCTATATCGCCTCATTTGCCGGTTTCGGACCGGTCGAGAATCCGCAGGTTTCTATCCTCTTAATCATCGACGATCCGAACGGCGTTTATTACGGCGGTCAGATCGCCGCGCCGATTGCCGGCGACATTCTCGGCCAGATTTTGCGCTATCTGAACATCGCGCCGCAGGGCAGCGCCGGACAGTTGCCGGAGACGAAAGCGCTCAGCATGCCGGCTGCACTGCCGCCGAAACGCGACGAGAGCGATGCGACGCCGGTCGTTGTGCCGCCCGGCAAGGTGCTGGTACCGAATCTGCGCGGCAAAAGTATCCGCGAGGCCGGAGAAATCCTCTCGCAGGCGGGCTTGGCTCTGGTGCCGCTCGGCAGCGGACGCTGCGTCGGACAGGATTATCCGCCGCGTGATCTCGTCGATCCCGGCACCGCGATCAAAGGCCGCTTTGAACCGGAGTAGAAGCCTGGCGCAGGAAAAAGAAAAAGCGTTTTTCTTTTTATTGACAAATACGATTCGAAGATACAAAATACAAGGAGCATCACTATGCACGAACTGGCGCTGGCGCAAAGCATCGTTGAAATCGCGCTGCGGACGTTAGCGACGCAGAGCAAGGAAAGCCGGGTGACGCTGGTCAAATTGCGCATCGGGAAGATGACGAACGTCGAACCGGAGGCGCTGCGTTATGGTTTTTTGGCGGCGACAAACGGCACGGCTGCGCAGGGCGCAACACTGCTTCTTGAGACGGTGCCGCTCGTCGTGTTTTGTCGCAACTGCGGCCGCGACTTCACCTTGCAAGAGTATCGCTTTTCCTGTATCCATTGTGGTTCAGCTCAGACGGAAATTCATAGCGGTCGCGAACTGGCCGTGGAATATGTGGAGGTTGAATGATGCAGATTCGTGTGATGGAAGACTTGCTGGAACATAACGAAGCGATGTCCAAGGCGGTAAAAGAAAGACTGGACGACTACGGCATACTGGTCTTGAATCTCATGGGTTCGCCTGGCTGCGGCAAGACAAGTCTGCTCGAACAGACGGTAGAGGCTCTCGGGCAGGAACTGCGTTTCGCGGTCGTGGAAGGCGATTTGTACACGGCGCAGGACGCCGAACGGATTGCGCGCCACGGCATTCCGACCGTTCAGATCAACACCGCCGGCGGCTGCCATCTGAACGCCGGCATGATCGAAGCGGTGCTCGGCGATCTGCCTCTGGCGAAACTTGACATATTGGTGATTGAGAATGTCGGCAATCTCGTCTGTCCGGCGGAATTCGACATCGGCGAAGATGCCAAGGTCGTTTTGCTCAGCGTTACCGAAGGCGAAGACAAACCGTTAAAATATCCGTTGGCCTTCCGCCGTGCGGCGGTGGCTATTTTGAATAAGACAGACCTGCTGCCCCATCTAAATTTTGACAAGACGAAAGCGGTGCGGGACATCAAGGGGATCAACCCGTTGGCGCCGATCATCGAGGTGTCCTGTCAGACAGGCGATGGCTTGACGGCGTGGTATGAATGGCTGCGGGAGCAAGTGCGGAGAAAACAGGTAAGGAGCAAGGGAGGAAATGGTGAAGTTGGAAGGAATGAAGATCGCGATTGAAGAAGCGCGCAAGCGCTTGCATCTTCTGGTAGAGGCCAAGCGCGGCAACCTGGTTGATCCGGAAGTGGCGGCCTACAGCATGGAATTGGATGAGCTGATCGTCCAATATGAACGCGAGAAAAAGCGGCAAGGCAGCTGAACGGAAGGCTGACGACTTGCCGGTTTAGCCAAAAGACAGCCCAGCGGGGCTGTTTTTGCGTATCGGCGTCGCAGCGTCGCCTGTTTGGGATTCGTCAGTTGTTTGAGTGCCTGCAATGCTTGCGCCGTAGCGCGGAACGCAGTATCATAGATTCAGTCGTGTTTTCAGTGAATAGGAGGCAGGAGATTCTTATGTTGGAACGATCCGTATGGGCGGAAATCGATTTGACCGCCATTGAACATAATGTGAAAGAAATCAGGCAATGGGTGAAGCCGAGCGCAAAACTCTGCGCGGTCGTCAAGGCGGACGGCTATGGGCACGGTGCGGTACCGGTCGCCAAGGCGGTACTGGCGGCCGGTGCGGACTGTCTGGCTGTTGCGATTGTCAGTGAGGCGCTCGAACTCCGGCAGGCCGGGATCACGGTGCCGATTTTAGTGCTGGGTTATACGCCGCCGGAACAGGCGGAAGTCGTCATCGCCAATGATATCACGCAGACGGTCTTTTCCTTTGAGGTAGCGCAGGCCTTGTCTGCGGCAGCTGTACAGTTGGGGCGGACAGCGAAACTTCATATCAAAGTGGACACCGGCATGGGACGGGTCGGCATACGGCCGCAAGAGAGCGGTGACTTTGCGGCTGCGGTCAGTGCATTGCCGAATATATTTCTTGAAGGCATCTATTCCCACTTTGCCGCATCGGACAGCAATGACAAGGCGTTTACGCTGCAGCAATACCGGCGCTTTAGCGCGGCGGTCGAACGTGTCAAAGCACGCGGCATCGAGATTCCGATCCGTCATATCGCCAATAGCGCGGCCGTTCTCGACCTGCCGGAGATGCACCTCGATATGATCCGGCCGGGCATCATTCTTTACGGTCTTTGGCCGTCGGAAGAAGTCCGCCACCAATTGAATCTCAAACCGGCAATGAAATTAAAGGCGCAGGTCGGTTTCGTCAAAGCGGTTCCTGCCGGTACGCCGATCAGTTATGGGTTGGCTTTTTATACGCAGCGGGCCAGCCGCATCGCCACCTTGCCGGTCGGTTACGCGGACGGCTGGTCCCGTTCCCTCGCGAACCGGGCCAAAGTGCTGGTCAAAGGCCAGCGCGCCACCGTCGTCGGACGCGTCTGTATGGACCAGTGCATGGTCGACGTCACCGATGTTTCCGGCGTTGCGGCCGGCGACGAAGCGCTTTTGTTCGGCGGCGAGGAACTGCCGGTCGAGGAAGTGGCTCGTCATATGGGAACCATTCATTATGAAGTGATCTGCATGATCGGCAAACGTGTGCCGCGCAGCTATGTGTGACAGAGTGAAGAAAAGAGACGGCGCTAATTTCACTTAAATGCATTTTCCGGTAGGGTTTTACTCTTGGCCTGTCGAATGCTAGCTAGTAGCGAAAACAAGCGGAGGTGCATACCATGAGCGACGAACGCGACTGGGAACAATTCAAACAGAAATTCAACGCCAAAGCAGGCATTAATTTAAATGACTATAAAGCAGCGCAAATGCAAAGACGGATCACCAATCTGATGAATCGCCACGGCGCGAAGACCTATGTCGATTTCTTTGCGATGCTGGAAAAAGACGCGAAGATGTACAAAGATTTCATCGATTATATGACGATCAATGTCACCGAATTCTTCCGCACGCCGGAGAAATTCCAGGAACTCGAGCAGAAGGTGCTGCCGGAACTCTTGAAGGCCAGCCCGAAGCTCAATATCTGGAGCGCCGGCTGCTCGATCGGCGCGGAACCATATTCGCTCGCGATCATCTTGAATGAACTGACGCCGAACGTGCGGCATCGCATCCTGGCCAGCGACCTCGACGTCGAGATCCTGGCGAAAGCGAAACAGGGCGTCTATACGACGACCGAGTTCAAGAACATCTCAAATTCGCGCGAGTCGAAATACTTTAAAAAAGTGGACAGCAATTACGTCTTGAGTGAAGACATCAAATCGCGCGTCGAGTTCAAACGCAACAACCTGCTGCTCGATAAGTTCGAAAGCGGTTTTGATCTGATTCTCTGCCGCAACGTCGTCATTTACTTTACCGAAGAGGCGAAGGATGCGCTCTATCGTCGTTTCCTTGCTGCGCTCAAACCGGGCGGCGTTCTTTTCGTCGGCGGCACCGAGGCGATCCTGAATTTCCGTGAGATCGGCTTTACCAGCTATCTGCCGTTCTTTTACCGCAAACCATTATAAGAAAGGAAAGGCCTCGGCGGTAGCCCTGGCCTTTTTCCTTTTTAAAGCGCATTCTTTTGCGGCGAAGAGCTTGCAGTGAAAGAATGAAAAGTTTGTTCTAATTTAGCAGGAAATGTTTTTTGTATGCAGAATACAAACAGAGAGAAGAATCGAAAACGATTTGCCCGCTATTGTAGGGAAGATGCGTAGAGGAGAGAAAAACATGAAAACCTTTATCACCCATCACTTAGTCAAAGGAAATGACCTGAATCATCATGGTACGTTGTTTGCCGGTCGCGGCGCAGAGTGGTTCGTGGAAGCAGGTTTTGTCGCCGCCTCCAACATGACCTGTCCGGAAAACACCGTCTGCCTCAATATCCACGGTATGGTATTTACCCGGCCGGTACCGAAAGGAACCATCGTGCGTTACGAAAGCAAGGTCACCTATGTAGGCCGCAGCAGCATGGTCGTCTATGTAAAGGTTGTTCGCGCCGATAACGAGCAATTCTTGCTCGACGGTTTCATGACGTTCATCCATGTCGACTCCGAAGGACACTCGACGCCGCATGGTCTGGTCATCACGCCGTCGAACGACGAAGAGGTCGAACTGATGGAAAAAGCCAAGAACCTGGTTAAAAAACGCTAATAAAATGATGGGAAAGGTGTTGCAAACGGCTGAGCGGGCCGTTTTGCGACGCCTTTCTTTTTTTTGCCGCACTGCAATTGACAAAACATGAACAGCGTGGTACAAATGAATTGAAATATTGAAAAAAATGGAAGCGGAGAGACGGTGAAAAGAGAGGCGGAAGGACATGGAGGTCATGAATGCGCCGGAGCGTGCGGAAAGTGAAGTGACGTTGCGGGAACTGATTGATTGCGGCGAATTGCAGACGATTATGGATGACTTTTATTCGTTAACGGGCTGCGGCATCGGCATAATCGATCTGGACGGCCAGGTGCTTGTCGCAACAGGCTGGCAGGACATCTGCACGCGCTTTCATCGTGCCCATCCTGAAACTCTGAAGAATTGCCTGGAGAGCGATCTGAACCTTTCCGAGGGAGCCGAAGGCGGCAAGGTAAAGGCGTATAAATGCAAGAACAACATGTGGGATTTGATGACGCCGATTTTGGTGGACGGTCGCCGGATCGGCAATATCTGCCATGGGCAGTTTTTCTTTGACACGGAGGAAATCGACCGGGACTGTTTCTTACAGCAGGCCAGACGGTATGGTTTTGCGGAGGCGGACTATCTGGCAGCGCTGGAAGAAGTGCCGATCCGGACAAAGACGCAAGTCGAGGCGCTGATGTCTTTTTACGCCAAAATGGCGACGCTGGTTTCGCAGTTAGGACATGCGAATTTGCTGTTAAAAAAGGAGATCAGGGAGAAGGAGTATGTGCAAAACGCCCTTGTTGCGGCCGAAGAACGTTTTCATAAGGCGTTTGACAAAATAGCCGATGTGGTTGGCATTGTTCGCTTGTCTGATCGCTGCTATCTGGAAGTCAACGACAGTTTTTCCCGCATGCTCGGTTACGAACGGGAAAGCATCATCGGCCGCACTTCGCAAGAAATCGGTCTTTGGGAAAAGAGAAATGAATATGAAGCGGTGGTTGAGGTCCTGCTTGGCGGCGGTTCGCTTTGGCAGCAGGAAATCGCCTGGCGTGCGGCGGACGGCGCAGTGCGCATCGGCAGCTATTCGGCCGATGTGATCGAGTTTGACGGTGAGGAATGTGCGCTCTTCGTCTGGCATGACATCACGAAGCGTAAGGAAATGGAAGAGGCATTGCGCCTGGCGAAAGAGGAGCTGGAGAGCAAGGTCGAGCAGCGCACACAGGAGTGGAGAGAGACGAACCAGGAATTGCAGAGGATCAATGCGGAACTGGTCAATACGGTGGCGCAGTTGACCAGGACGCAAGTCAAACTCGTGCAAATGGAAAAAATGGCGGCACTGGGCGATTTGGTGGCGGGCACTGCGCATGAAATCAATACGCCGCTCGGCATCGGCGTAACGCTGGCGTCGCATCTGAAACAAAGCACGCTGAAATTGGAACGCGACTTTACCAGCGGACAGCTAACGCGCAGCGCGCTGCAGGACTATGTCACGCAAAGCGGCGAAGCGGTCTTGATGCTGGAAATGAACCTCGAGCGTGCCAAGCGGCAGATCGAGAATTTCAAGCTAGTCGCGGTCGATCAGGCCGGTGAGATCCGGCGCGTCTTTAGACTGCGTGAATATATCGAAGAGATCTTGCTGAGTCTGCATGCCAAGCTGAAAAAAACGAAACACCGCATTGAAATCGTTTGTGAGGACAGCTATGAAATGGACGGTTACCCCGGCGATTTTGCGCAGGTGCTGACCAATCTGCTGATGAATTCGCTGCTGCACGCTTATGACGGCGATGAGGCAGGCTGCATCCGGATTGAAGTCAGCAAAGAGGAGGACGGCTTTGTGCTGGTTTATGGTGACGACGGCAAGGGGATGTCGGAGGAGGTGCTCGAGAAGATCTTCGATCCTTTTTTCACGACCAAACGATCCTGCGGCGGCTCGGGGCTTGGCATGTCGATCGTCTACAACATTGTGACCGGACGAATGCAGGGCGGGATCGAGTGCAGCAGCATGCCGGGTGAGGGTAGCCGTTTCACGATCAGGATGCCGGCTCTTTCTTGAGAGCCGGTTTTTCTTCGTTCTTTTTTGTGGTATGCTGATGGATGAGGTGAACTGAAAGATGATCGATTGTTACCGGACGGTTGCCGGTTACGGCTGCCGTGAAATTGAAATACAGCGTTCCCGTTTCATTGCCTATGTCACGCGGGCGGAGCGCGAGGAAGAGGCGCTGGCCTTTATCGCCAAGCTGCGCAAAGAGCACTGGGACGCCACACATAATTGCGTGGCCTATATCATCGGGGAACGCGACGAACTGCAGAAAGCGGACGATGACGGCGAACCATCCGGCACGGCCGGACGTCCAATGCTCGAAGTGCTGAAGAAACAAGCGCTCAAAGATACGCTGGTCGTGGTGACGCGTTATTTTGGCGGCATCAAGCTCGGGGCGGGCGGATTGGTCAGAGCCTATGGCCAGGCGGTCGTCGAGGGCATCAAAGAAAGCGGTTTGATCGAACGGCGTTTGCATACGCAGCTTGCCGTTCGCTGCGACTATTCCTTGCTGGGCACGCTCGAGAACCAGCTCGGCCTGCACGGCTACAGCATCAGCCAACGCGAGTTCGATGATGCGGTCAATCTAATCGTACTCGCGCCAAGCGGCGAAGAGGAGAAAGTGGAAAGCAAACTGCTCGACTGGACCGCGGCGCGGGTCGAATTATCCAGGCTCGGGCAGCAATACGTCGATACGGTGCTGGCGACATGAAGCCTGTTCTATCGGCGTCAAGGCGCACGGATCTGCCGGCCTGCCACTATGCCTGGCTGCAGGAGGTTTTGCGTGCAGGCGAGCTGATGGTGCCGAACCCGGCCCGACCCGCGCAAAGTTACCGCGTGGATCTGAGGCCGGAGAAAGTCCACAGCATCGTCCTCTGGAGCAAGGATTATCAAAAGGTGGCGGATGATCCCGGGCGATTGGCCGATTATCCTTTATATTTTCAATACACGATCAATCGTTATCCTCGTCTTTTAGAGCCGCATGCGCCGGATTATGCGCAAACGCTGCGCACGCTCGAAAAACTCAGGCGCAGCTATGGCGCACGGCAGTTTAATATCCGCTTTGATCCGCTGCTATTTCTCGGGGCGGAGGACGCTGCAGCCCGGCTCAGCGCGTTTGCGCGGCTTTGCGCCGATTTGGAGGGCCTTGACTTTTACGGTTGCCGGATCACGACGTCCGCCTTGGCCGCGTACGGTAAAGTCGCGCGACGTTTGCAAGAGGCGGAGCTGACAGTACAGCAGGAACCGGAACTTCTTTTGCGCGTGGCGAGAGAAATGGCGCAAACGGCGGCCACGTACGGTTTTTCGCTCTATTCCTGCGCGACGCCGCTTTTGGAAAAAGTGCCGGGAATCCAAGCGGGCGTCTGCATCGACGGATCACTGCTCGAAGGTCTCTTCGGCGGAAAGGTCTCACGCGCCAAAGATTCCGGGCAGCGACCGGCCTGCGGCTGCAGTGCGAGTCGCGATATCGGCAGCTATCTTCAGCCCTGTAGCATGGCCTGCCTCTACTGTTATGCCCGAGCGTAAGGGCTGAATGTTCGCGATAGTGACGAAAGTCCTGCAGGGGTTTTGAGAAAAATGTAGAATGCTGTAAAAATGTAATTATTAAGAAATTATTACGGAATTTTAGCATGCTGGCGTTTTCAAAGCGCGGGATATGCGTTATGCAGCAGGAGGTATGCAGTACATGTCAGTACAACAAGGCGGCGCCTGTTCCCTGGTCGATGTCACTCCCGGCATGGAACTTGCCAAAGCGATCTTGCGCGATAACGGCAAGATCTTACTTACCGAAGGGACTGTGTTGACGGAAACGCTGATTCAACGCCTGCGCGGACAGGGCGTATCGCACATTCATATCAAAGGCGAAAGCGGACCTGATTTGACGGCGTTTGACAGGCCTCCCTCGCCGCTGCGCCTTGATTTTCAGCGGAAACATGATGCGGTGACGCAAACGATGCAGAGAACCTTTGATGCTGTGCGCCGCTTTAAAAAGATTCCGACACGGGAAATGAACCAGGTGGTCGAAGAAGCCCTCCTGCCGATGGTCAATACTGCGGGCGCGCTGAATTATCTGCAGCGCGACCGTTCGGTCGACGAATACACCTTCGTCCATTCGGTCAACGTAGGCATCATGGCGGGCGTACTCGGACACTGGCTCGGTTACAAAGCGCCGCAGCTGAAAGAACTGACGCTTGCGGGCCTGCTGCATGACATGGGCAAGACGCAGATCCCGTTGCCGGTACTGAACAAGCCGCTTCGCCTTACGGACGAGGAAATGAAGGTCATGCGTCTGCATCCGATCATCGGCTATAAACTGGCGCAGGACTCCGGCGTGATTTCAAACGATGTGTCGCTTGCGATTCTGCAACATCATGAACGGATGAACGGCAGCGGTTATCCGAGCGGCGTCAAGAAGGAACGAATCCATCCTTATGCGAAGATCCTCGCGGTCGTCGATACCTATGATGCGATGACGTCGGATCGCGTCTTCAAGAGCAAGGCGACGCCGCTTTCGGTGATCAAGATCATGCTGGAAGAAATGTATGACCGGCTCGATCCTGACGTCTGCACGGTCTTTCTCGACAACCTGAAGGACTGCTTCGTCGGAAACGTCGTAGAACTCAGCGACGGGCGCGAAGCGGAAATCCTTTATTTCGGCAGCGTGTTCACGCCCGCGCCAGTGCTGCGGACGCGGCAGGGCGAATTCATCAACCTGAGCGGACCCGAAGCGCTCGATATCGTCCGGATCATCGCCGGATAACAGGAACCAAGAGGCGTCAAACGCCGGATCGCGCGATCCGGCGGCGGCGTCTCCTTTCTTTTTCCTGTCCGGCAGGAAAAAAGCGGGATTGTGACGAAATGTTCACTATTGAGGCCAAAATGGAAGAGGGGTTTTACAATGTCCGAAAATACTGTCGTTTCCACAAACTTTATCCAGGCGATCATCAATGAAGATTTGAAAGCCGGTAACCATAAGAGCCGCGTGCATACCCGGTTTCCGCCGGAGCCGAACGGCTATTTGCATATCGGCCACGCGAAGTCCATCTGCTTGAATTTCGGTCTGGCGAAAGAATACCAGGGAAAGTGCAACCTGCGTTTCGATGATACGAATCCGAGCAAGGAAGAGGTCGAATATGTCGACTCGATTCAGGAAGACGTCCATTGGCTTGGTTTTGACTGGGAAGGACGCATGTTCTACGCTTCAGATTATTTTCCGAAACTGTATGAATGCGCCTGCGAACTGATCCGGCGCGGCAAGGCGTTCGTCTGCGATTTGACGCCGCAGGAGATGCGCGAATACCGCGGTACTTTAACCGAACCGGGCAAAGAAAGCCCTTACCGTAGCCGCAGCGTCGAGGAGAACCTCGATCTGTTCATGCGGATGAAAGACGGCGAATTTGCTGACGGCTCGCGCGTCCTGCGTGCCAAGATCGACATGGCTTCGCCGAATGTCACGCTGCGCGATCCGGTCATCTATCGGATCATGCGGGCGCATCACCACCGGACCGGCGACGAATGGTGCCTGTATCCGATGTATGACTATGCGCATCCGATTTCCGATGCGCTCGAAGGCATCACGCATTCGATTTGCACGCTCGAGTTCGAGGATCATCGTCCTCTCTACGACTGGACGTTGCTCGCGCTGGGCTTTGAAGACCGGCCGCAACAGATCGAATTCGCGCGCTTGAACATTACCAATACCGTGATGAGCAAACGAAAATTGCGTGCGCTGGTCGAAGCGAACCTGGTCGACGGCTGGGATGATCCCCGCATGCCGACGCTTTCGGGTCTGCGCCGGCGCGGTTATACGCCGGAAGCGATTCGCGATTTTTGCGAACGTATCGGCGTGGCGAAAAGCAACAGTACGGTCGATGTGGCGATGCTCGAACATTGCATCCGCGAAGATTTGAACGAGCGCGGCGATCGTGCGATGGCGGTATTGCGCCCGCTCAAGATCGTGCTGACCAATTATCCTGAAGGACAATGGGAAGAGCTTGAACTCGAAAACCATCCGGACAAACCGGAAATGGGCACGCGCAAAGTGAAATTCGGTCGTGAACTGTTCATCGAGCAGGAGGATTTTGCGGAAAATCCGCCGAAGAAATTCTTCCGTTTAGCGCCGGGGCAGGAAGTCCGCCTAAAGAGCGCCTATATCATCAAATGCGAAGAGCTGATCAAAGACGCTGCCGGGCAGATTGTCGAACTACGCTGCACGTATGACGTCGACACGAAAAGCGGCAGCGGCATTGCCGCGGGCCGCAAAGTGAAAGGCGTCCTGCACTGGGTGGCCGCGGCCGATGCGATCGATGCCGAAGTGCGCCTTTATGACTATCTGCTGCAGGAAAAGGAAGACGAAGAGACGGAAGACGGCGACTTCATGTCGGATCTCAATCCGGACTCCAAAGTTGTGCTTGCTAACTGCAAGCTGGAAGCGGCGTTGGCGACCGCGACTGCCGAGAAGCGCTATCAGTTCCTGCGCCAGGGTTATTTCTGCCTGGATGCGAAGGTCAGCAAACCCGGCAAGCCGGTCTTTCACCGCATCGTCAGCCTCAAGGATTCCTGGGGCAAGCAACAGAATAAATAGAAAAGAGCCGGCCGTTTTCGGCCGGCTTTCGTGACTGTCGGCAAAACGAAATCAAGTGGGACGTTTTTACACGAAGAGTCGAAGAGGGGAAGAGAAGAATTTTTTAAGCCTGCTGCTGTTCTTCCTGCCGGGCCGATACGATCGGCCCGCTTCGTTTCTTCGTGTTATCGTTTCTTTTAATTTTTCGAATAACTATCCGTCAGTTCATAAAAGAAAGGAGGCGCCGTGGATGTCCTTGGCGGAAAAAGGGTTGGCGGCCAGAGTCTCGCGCTGTTTGGCGGAGTTGGCTTTGGCAAACGAGCTGCGGCCGCAGCCGCAGCGGTTGGAGTGGAAATGTTTTATGAACCTAGCTAAGGCTGTTCCGATAGCACAGCATGAGACGAAGTGGCAAAATAGGAAACAGTTCATCGCGCTATGGCGAGAAGGATGCGGCATCACGCAGCTACGCGCGTTGCAGGAACAGGAGATGACGCAGGCGCAGCGCAAGGTGATCGCAGAATTTGCCGCCTGGGCCGAAGAATTTGAAAAATCATTCGCACTTGAATAAAATTACCGTCGGCGTCTGAACGAAATCGCGTTCAGACGCCGTTTGCGTTAGTATGAGGGCGAAATGCGACTTATGGGCGAGTGAGTGAAAAAGTCTTGTTAGTGAATTTATGCAAGAGTGTTACATAAAAATAAGATAAATCCGTTTGGGGTGGATAAAAAGAAACGCATTTCAGGGAGGATTACTGCAAAGAAAGAACAGGGGAAAAACAGAGATGCCCCTTGATGAGGCAAGGGAAAAAGAGCTGTGAAAAAAAGAGGAGATTCGATGCTTTTATCAGAAAAAAAGCATTGCGACGTGTCTTCCATTGGTGTACAATAAAGTCCATGCTTGTAAATATATAAAGGTGGTGATATTCCGAGTCATGAAAAAAGATGTATCGATTCTCGGCATGCCCATGTGGCTGGGACAAACCAAATTTGGGACCAATCTGGGTCCATCGACGATGCGTACGGCGGGTCTGGCAGACCGGCTGCGGCAATTGGGTCTGACGGTGGAAGACGAGGGCAATGTGCCTGTCGGTTTTGCCGGTCAGTTCAAAACCGTGGGGGAAAGCAGTAAAAATGTGAAGACCATTGCCAAGTCGAGCGAACGCTTGGCGGCAAAGGTTTCGGATATTCTAAAGCAGGAGCGGTTTCCGCTGGTCTTAGGCGGCGATCACAGCATTGCGATCGGTAGTCTTGCCGGAGTCGCCAGCCAAGTGAAAAACTTGGGCGTCATCTGGTATGATGCGCATGCCGACATGAACACGCCGGAAACGTCGCCGAGCGGCAACGTTCACGGCATGCCTCTGGCGGCCTCAATGGGGCTTGGCAACCGCGAACTGGTCAATGTCGGCGGTTTTCGCGAAAAAGTCAAGGCAGAAAATATCGTGCTGATCGGCGCGCGTGATCTTGACCCCGGTGAGGTTGCGCTGATCAAGGAACGAAACATTCGAGTCTATGACCCATCCGACGTCAAACGCCTGGGTATTGCGCGCGTCATCGAAGAAGCGGTTGAATTTCTGGCGCGAAAGTGCGACGGCATTCATCTCAGCTTCGATGTGGACGGCATCGACCCGCAGGAAATTCCCGGCGTTGGTACGCCGGTGCCGGGAGGCATTTCTTATATCGACAGCCTACTGGCTGTTCAAATGCTGGGGCGTTGCGAAAAATTGGTTTCGGCAGAATTCGTCGAAGTCAATCCGCTTTTAGAACAGGGCGATGCCACGGCTCGCCTGACGGTCGACCTGATCGCCGCGTTCTGCGGTGAATCGATCCGGCCCAAACTGGCCAAACCGGTGCGCGAAGAACAGAGCGCCATTTCATAATAACAAAGAGGTCGCTTCAACCCGTTGGGGTTAAAGCGACCTCTTTTTCTTGGAAGGGTGGAAATGCTTGCGGCTTGTGAACCACAGGCGGCTTTGCCGCCACGGAAATCGCGGCGCGATTTAATGGTTTTGGAGACTGGTAAGGCGCAATGCGACTTCTGTGGTGCCGAAGGCACCTGTGGTTCAATGCGTTTTTACATCCGGAACCGGTGCACGGCTTCCTGCAGCGCTTCGGCCATGCGGGCCAGATCGAGGCTGGCGTGCGAGATTTCCTGTACCGATGCCGACTGTTGCTGCGTGGCGGCCGAGACGCTTTGCGCCTGACTCGCAGTAGCCTGGCTGGCGCTTTCGATATCGCTGATCGTATGGACCATCTGCGTGCTGCCGCTGGCCAGTTCCTGGATTGCGGCGCTGATGCCCTGAACCTGAGCGGACATCTGATCGACCGCGTTGACGATTTCGAGGAAGGAAGAACCCGCTTTGCTCACAACTTCGGTGCCGACCGAAACTTCTTTCGTGCCGGCATCCATTGCGGTGACTGCTTCGGCGGTTTCCTGCTGAATACCGGCGATCAGCGTAGAAATTTGCTTGGCAGCCAAGGCGGATTGCTCAGCCAGTTTACGCACCTCTTCGGCGACGACCGCAAAACCGCGGCCCTGTTCACCGGCGCGCGCCGCTTCGATCGCGGCGTTCAGAGCCAGCAGATTGGTCTGGCTGGCCAGGCCGGCGATCGTATCGACGATTTGGCCGATTTCCTGCGAACGGGCGCCAAGCTGGGTGACGATCTGCGAGGTTGCGCTGACCGAACTTTGAATCGACTGCATCTGATTGACCGCGCTGTCGACCGCGCTGCCGCCCTGGCGGGCCAGCGTCGCGGTGCGGTCGGACGAAGAGGCGACATCGTTCGAATTTTGTGCGATCTGGCGGATGTTGTCCGACATCGTCTGGACGATGCGCGAGGCTTCTTCCACGGCCGTCATCTGACGTTCGGAATCGGCGGCTACCTGCGTGATCGAGTTTGCGACGCTATGCGAGGTTTGCGAAGACTGCTCGGCATGCGCGGTCAATTCTTCCGAAGAAGCCGCGACCTGTTCGGCGGAAGCGGTAATGCTCTGCAGTATGGCGCGGAAGGAGTTTTCCATCGCTTGCAGCGAGGTTCCCAAATCACGGATCTCACGTACGCCTTGAATGGTAATCGAGTGGCTCAGGTCGCCGGAGGCGAGAAGCTGGGCACTGTTTGCCAGCGAAGCGAGGGGGACGGTGATGTTGCGCGCCGCAAAATACGCGGTCGCAGCGGCCAGAAGTACGGCCAGCAGCGTCAGGAAGGCGGTAGTGGCCAAAGACGTCAGGATGGCCTTGCGGATTTCGGTTTCCGGCAGGTAGGTGATAACGCCCCAGCCGTATTGCTCAACCGGTGCATACGCGGCCAAAGCCGGGACGCCGGTGGTTGCGGTCACGCTCTTTTCTCCGCGGTGCCCTTGCAGCAGATCGGCGACGTAGGGGGCGTCGCCGACTGCGTCACTTTTCTTGACGCGTTCCATATCAGGATGGGCGATTAAGATGCCTTTGCTGTCGACAACATCGACGTAACCGGTCTTGCCGATCTTGATGTCGCTTGCCATTTCGGCGACGGAAGCCAGGCTGATGTCGGCGCCGAGCGTGCCGATGATGTTGCCGCGATTATCGCGCAGCGGCGTGTAGACGGTGATTGTCGGTGATTGGGTGGACACGGAGATGTACGAATCGGTGAAGAAGGTTTTGCCCTGCATCGTCGTCGTGAAGCCGGGACGGCCGAATTGGTTGCGCAGTTGGCCGGACGTCTTCGCGATCTGCATGCCGGTCGTGTCGTTGGCATAGATCAATTCGAACTGCGGATTCGCTTTTTGCATTTCCAAAAGCGTGGCCTGAATCACGGCGGCATCCAAAGGACGTCCGCTGTTCGCGCGTCCGATCGCGGCTGCGGTCGTCAGCATCAGACCCTTGGCGTCGGTCAGTTTTTGTTCGAGCTGGTCGCTCAGCTGTTTGGCGGCCATCGCGTTGCTTTGCGAGAACGATTGGCGCGCCTGGCTGGCGCTGAGGTAGCTGGCTGCGATGCCGGTTACGGCAGCCGGCAGCAGCGCGAAGAGTACCAGCAGTAAAATCAGTCTTCGCTGCAGTGAATCGGTCAGTTTGTTTAAAAACATGTCTTGCCTCCTAAAAATATGGAATCGGAATCTTGTCGCAGAAATATAAATAAAGACACGCCGAGGCCTGTCTGATCTTGCGTTACGTGCGCAGTTACGGCGGCTTGGCAGTCGTAGACGTACGTCCGTAGACCCATAGCTTTGCGTCCTGCTCTTTCGGGCAGTTTGCCTTTTGTTTATTTAAATAGTATCTGCCAGTAAATTATAGTGCCGTGAGTGGAAAGAGTCAAGGTTAAAAAAGGAACATTAATTAGAAAGAAGTTAAATAAGACGCACACTGCTTCGCTGCGCCGGGGAGGAGCAAGGAATTTGCCGCGCTTAACGCGAATGCTACATAGAATCCTTTGTAGTCGTGTGGGGAGGAAACGAGAATGAAATTACGCATTGTCATGGGCCGGGCCGGCGCGGGAAAGACCGAACGCTGCCTGGAAGAGATACGCGAACGTTTGCGGCGAGAGCCGCAAGGTTATCCGCTCTTATTGATCCTGCCGGAACATGCCACCTTCCAGGTAGAGAAAGAACTGGCGGCGACGCCGGACCTCGGCGGTTTTGTCCGCGCCTATGTGTTTGGCTTTCGCCGTCTGGCGCATCGTGTGCTGCAGGAAGCGGGCGGCATCGTACGACCGCAGGTCACCGAGCTCGGCAAGCGCTTGATCGTCGGGCGTCTGCTGCGCGAAGAAAGGGCGCGTCTCAAGGTCTTTCAGCAGGCGGCTGCACAGCGCAGTTTTCCGGATACGCTGCTTGGCCTGATTCGCGAAATGAAGTCGTACAACCTGACGCCGGAAGCGCTTGGTGCAGCGGCGGAAAAATGGGACGGCCATCCGCTGGGTGATAAGTTGCAGGATCTGGCGCTGCTCTATGGTGAACTGCGCGATTTTCTCCGGGAGAGTTACAGCGATCCGGAAGATTATCTGACGCTGGTAGCCGAGAATATCGATCGCTCGACGTTGCTGCGTGAGAGTGAAGTATGGCTGGACGGCCTGACTTGGTTCAACCCGCAGGAGATGGCGGTAATCGAAGCGATGCTGAAGACCGCGCGCCAGGTGACGGTCACGCTATGCCTCGATCAGGCGGATTCGCCCGAGCATGCGTCGGAAACGTCGCTCTTTCACCGGCAGTGGAATACGCGGCGCAAGCTAAGAATGCTGGCCGCGCGCATCGGCTGCGAAGTCGAAGAAATCGAGCTGACGTCGGCAGGGCGCTTCGCGGCAGCGCCGCTTTTGGCGCATCTGGAGCGCCGTTTCTGGCAAATGCCGCTCGAAAAATGGACAGGAGGCGGGCTTGACGCCCTGAGGCTGAGCGAAGCGGTGAACCGGCGCGGCGAAGTCGAGGCGATGGCGCGCGATATCCGGCGTTTGTGCCGCGAAGAAAACCTGCGCTGGCGCGAAATTGGCATCTTGCTGCGCGACAGCAACGCATACGGCGATCTCGTGGAACGCGTGCTGGGCGATTTTGAGATCCCTTTCTTCAGCGACCGCAAGCGCTGTCCGGTGCATCATCCGCTTGCGGAATTGCTGCGTTCGGCGCTTGAAGCGGTGGGGCGCTGGCACTATGAAGCGCTGTTTCGCTGCTTTAAGACCGATTTCTTTGCGCCGTGTCGCGATGAGATCGACCGGCTCGAAAATTATGTCCTGGAATTTGGCATCCAGGGTCGGCAGCGTTGGCTGGGGGAAGAGGGCTGGACGTTTTGGCGTCGTCTTTCGCTTGACGAGGATCGGGAACTGGACGAAGATCGTGCGGAATACTTGTTGGAACTGAACCGGATTCGCCTTCTGGCGGCTGCGCCGCTCGGACGTTTCGACGCGGCGATGGGCAAAGCGGCCACAGTCGCGGAACGGACGGAGGCGCTGTACGGTTTGCTGGAAACGCTCAATGTTGCGGAAACGCTTATCGCATGGGCCGATCGCGCCGAAAGTGACGGGCGGTTGGAAGAAGCGCTCGAACACCGGCAACTTTGGGAACATGTCGTGGAATTGCTCGAGCAATTGGTCGAGACCTGCGGCGAACAGGCGATGAACCTTGAAGAATACGCGGCGCTGGTCGGTGACGGCTTGGAGGCGATGCGCCTCAGTCTGATCCCGCCGGGCCTTGATTATGTGACCGTCGTTTCGCTCGAAGAAACGAGCCTGACCAACCTGAAGGTCGCTTATGTGCCGGGTGTCAACGAAGGGGTCCTGCCGATGCGCAGCAAGGGGGAAGGTCTGCTCAGCGATGCCGAGCGCGCCGTGCTGCTCGATGCGGGGCTGGAACTGGGGACGGGCGTTCAGGGCGATGTGTTTGCCGAGCAGTTTCTGGTTTATACCGCATTGACGCGAGCCAGCCATCGCGTCTGCCTCAGTTATCCGCTTTCTGATGAAGAGGGCAAAGGTCTTGCTCCGTCGCCGCTGATCGCTCGCCTGCGTCAAATAAGCGGTGTGCCGCTCTTAGCGTTGCCTGCCGAAGCGATAGGGGAAGCGGCGCTTAGCTATGTCGAACAGCCGCAGCGCGCGATATCCGCGATGGGCGGCGCACTGCGCGCCTGCCTGGAAGGCGAAGAACTCGGCGCACTGTGGCGCGATGTTTATAATTGGGCGCTTCCGAAGCAAGAGATGCAGCGCCCGCTGCGTCAGGCCCTGGCGGGTTTGTTCTACCGCAATGAGGCGGAGGCGCTGACAAAAGAGCAGGCGCGGCCGCTCTATATGGAAAGCGGGCGTCGCCTGCGCGGCAGCGTTACCCGCTTCGAGTCGTTCCGCAGCTGTCCATTCCAGCATTTTGCCCGCTATGGACTTAAATTGAAGGAACGCCAGGTCTTCAAGCTGGCAGCGCCCGATCTCGGGCAGTTCTTCCATGCCGCGCTGAAGAATTTCGGCTTACAGCTCCAGGCGGAAAAGCGCGATTGGGGCAGCGTGCAGGAAGAGGAATGCGGCGCGCTGGTCGGCAAAATCGTGGAAGAGCTTGCGCCGCGCCTGCAAAATGAGATTCTCTTCAGCAGCGGGCGGCACCGTCATTTGCTGCAGCGCCTGACGCGCACCGTCGAACGCGCCGTCCGCCGCCTGGTCGAATTCGACCGGGTCAGCAGCTTCAAACCGGCGGCGCTGGAAAAATCATTCGGCTCGGGGCCGGACAGCTTTCCGCCGCTCGTTTACATGCTCTCCGGCGATGTGGCGCTCGAGGTCGTCGGGCAGATCGACCGTTTGGACGTGGCCCGAGCGAAGACCGACGGGCAGCAATTTCTGCTAGTCATCGATTATAAATCCGGCGGCGCGTGGATCAAGCCTGCGGATGTTTATCATGGCCTGCGCCTGCAGCTCCTGACCTACTTGCTGGTCGCCTTGCGCGCCTATCCGGAGAGTCTGCCTGCGGGCGTGCTCTATTATTTTCTGCGCAGCCCGTCGCTCAGCGGCGACGGCCCGCTGGCGGCGGCGGAAATCGAACGCCAGCTCAATCAGATGCTGAAGATGCCGGGTTGGGTCGTGGCGGAGCCCGAGGTGGTCAATTTGCTGGACGGCGCGATGCAGGGACGCTCCGAATTCTTAAAGCTTGCGCTGAAAGCGGACGGCAGCTTTTATGCCGACTGCCTGCCATATGTGAAGAGCGAGGAAGAATTCACCGCCTGGTTGGCGCATGTCGAGAGCCTGGTGGTGGAGACCGCCCAGCAGATTCTGCAGGGAGATATCGCGATCAGTCCTTATCAGTTGGGCGATGCGACGCCGTGCGGCTATTGCCCTTACGACAGCGTCTGCCAGTTCGATCAGCGTCTGCCGGAAAATCGCTACCGCCGTTTGGCCGAACAGGTCCCGACGCCGGCAGCAGCAGGGAAAGAGATGGAAGAAAAGGACGGTGAAGACCGATGAGCTGGTCAAAAGCGCAGCGCGCGGCGATTGAGACGCGCGGCTGCAACATTCTGGTGGCGGCTGCTGCCGGATCCGGCAAGACGTCGGTCTTGGTGGAACGTATCATCCAACGTCTGCTCGATGAAAAAGAACCGCTAGACGTCGATCGCCTCCTGGTGGTGACGTTCACCAGTGCCGCGGCCGCGGAGATGCGCGAACGGATTGGCGCGGCGCTGCAG
Source organism: Azotosporobacter soli (assembly GCF_030542965.1). Classification (NCBI taxonomy): domain Bacteria; kingdom Bacillati; phylum Bacillota; class Negativicutes; order Selenomonadales; family Sporomusaceae; genus Azotosporobacter; species Azotosporobacter soli. The sequence continues at coordinate 342,703 of NZ_JAUAOA010000001.1, read as the reverse complement.
CGCGTGCTGCAGGAAAAAGGCGGCGATCGTCACGTCGAGCGTCAGTTGGCGCTGCTCGGTTCGGCTTCTATTTCCACGCTGCACGGATTTTGCCAAAGCGTGATCCGCCAGCATTTTCATCGACTCGACCTCGATCCGTCGTTCCGTGTCGGCAGTGAAGCGGAGATGGAACTACTGCGCCAGGATGTCTTAGAGGCGTTGTGTGAAGAAAAATACGCGGCGGCGGAAGAAGGTTTCCTCACGCTGGTCGAGCATTATGGCGGCGAACGCGATGATGAACCGCTTTATCGTCTGGTTCTCGATCTGTACGAATTCTCGCGTAGCCATGCCTGGCCGAAGGAGTGGCTGGAAAACCTGCCGCGCGCATTTCATAGCGACGCGGGACAGGGCGTCGACGATACGCCCTGGGGGGCGTTGCTCAGGGAGAAGGTGGCGCTTGAACTGGGCGCACTGCGCGAAGCGGGCGCGGCGCTGGCCGACGAGCCGCAATTGCCGGAAGGGTATGTGCGGATCCTCGAAGAGGACGGTAAGGCGCTCGATGAACTGAGAGAGTCCCTTGGCAGTTGGCGTGCATTGGAACAGGGGCTGAAGGCGGTCTCGTTCGCGCGGCTGCCGAGCGTCAAAGAGGCGGCAGAAGAAGATAAGAAGCTCGTCCAGCAGCAGCGCAAGCGCTGCAAGGACAAGCTGGAAGAATGGAAGACGCAGCTCTTTGGGCGCAGTCAGGAAGAACTGTTGGCGGATCTGGCTTTGGTCGAACCGCAGGTAAGCGCGCTTTCGACGCTCGTGATTGATTTTTCCGTCGCGTTCAGTCGTGTGAAACAGGAAAAAGGACTGGTCGATTTCAGCGATCTCGAACATCTTTGCCTGCAGGTGCTCCGCCAAGACGGCGCTTCGCCGCAGGACGAGACGCCGTCCGCAGTCGCGCTGGCATTACAGGAGAAATATGAAGAGGTCATGGTCGACGAGTACCAGGACACGAATGGCGTGCAGGAAGGCATCCTGCAACTTCTGGTGCGGCGCGACGCGCCGAATCTTTTTGCGGTCGGCGATGTAAAACAGAGCATCTACCGCTTCCGACTCGCGGAACCGGAACTGTTTCTGGAAAAATATCGCGGTTATCCGGGACGCACCGATGGCAAACGGATTGATCTGGCGCAGAATTTCCGCAGCCGCGACGGCGTACTGGCGGCGGTGAACCAGGTCTTTTCGCAGCTTTTGACGCCTGCGGTGACGGAACTCGAATATGGCCCGGCGGAACATCTCAATCCGGGCGCGTCCTATCCCGAACCGCCCGGCAAAGGGCTTGCCGGGCCGGTGGAAGTGATGCTGCTCGAACGCGCGCTGCAGTCTTCGCCGGAGGCGGAAGAGGAGGACGACGCCTTCGCTGCGGAGGCGCGCACGATCGCACGGCGCATCAGTCAGCTGATGGCCCAGGAACACTGGGTCTTCGATAAAGAGAGCAAAGAGTACCGGCCGCTGGCCTGGCGCGATATCGTGGTGCTGCTCCGTTCGGTGCGCGGCAAGGTCGAAGTCCTGCAGGAGGCGCTGCGCGAAGCGGGCATACCGGTCTATGCCGATCAGGCAGGCGGCTATTTTGCCGAACCGGAGATAAAGATCATGCTCGCATTGCTCAATGTGATCGACAACCCGCGCCAGGATATCGCGCTGGCAGCGGTGCTGCGCTCGCCGCTGGCCAACTTCACGGCCGAAGAATTGGCGGCGATCCGTCTGCTCAAACCCGGCGAGCCATTATGGGCGGCGCTGCTTGAGGCGGGCAAAGCGCCGCATGACGTTCTCGGGGCACGGGCGCATGACCTGGTCGCACGCATCGATGCCTGGCGGAATCTCTCGCGCTGCCAGGGTGTACCGGATCTGATCTGGCAGATCTATCGCGACACCGGCTACTATGATGTGGTGGCGGGCATGCCGGGCGGTGCGCTGCGGCAGGCGAACCTGCGCGCCCTTTACGACCGGGCGAGGCAGTATGAAACGACGAATTTTCGCGGTCTGTTTCGCTTTTTGCGTTTCATTCAGCGCATGCAAGAAAGCGGTGCAGATCTTGCGGTGGCGAGGACGCTTGGCGAAAGCGAGAACGTCGTGCGCGTCATGAGCATCCATAAGAGCAAAGGGCTTGAATTCCCGGTCGTGATCGTTGCCGATCTGGGGAAATCCTTTAATCTGATGGATACGCGTCAAACGATGCTCTGCCATAAGAAACTGGGCGTCGGGCCCTATGTCACGCAGCCGGAGCTGCGCTATAAATATACCAATCTGGCGCGTCTTGCGATTGCGCATAAACTGGTGCTCGAAACCAAGGCAGAGGAGCTTAGAATTCTCTATGTCGCGATGACGCGGGCGCGGGAAAAGCTGATCCTGATCGGCAGCGTGAAAAAGCTGGCGGAACGTCTCGATCTTTGGAGCCGACAGGGCAGACAGCCGGGCGTACTCCTTTCGGACGGCGTACTGGCAGGGGCGGGCTGCTTTCTCGACTGGCTCGGACCCATTTTGAGTCGTCGTGCCTTTGGCTTGAAAGCATTCAGCGATGAATACTGGCAAGTCTTACTGCCCGAACGGATCCTCGCGGACGCAAGAGACGACGCGGCGGACGGGATCGACCAGATCGCGGTGATCAAGGCGGGACAGGCGCTGCGCCCCGGAGGTTTTGAATCTGAGGTGGCCCGGGCGCTGGACTGGGAATATGCGCAGGCGCTTGTCGTTGACAAACCGGCGAAATTGTCGGTTACCGAAATTAAGCGGCGCTATGATCTTGAACAGCAGGCGGATGCCGAAAAACTCTTCAAGGCGAAAAGTGTGGCCAAACGGCCTGCCTTCGTGCAGGCGGTACGAAAAATGAGCGCGGTCGAATACGGCATCATGATGCATAGCGTGATGCAGAACCTGCGTCTGGAAGAAAAGCTTGACGCGAACGTGATCGCCACACAGCTCGAAGAGATGACGCTGCGTCAGCTGCTCAGCGAAGAGCAGGCGGCGCAGGTCGATGCCGCAAGCGTCGCCGCCTTCTTCGCCTCGCCGCTCGGACACCGTCTGCTCGCAGCAAAACAGGTCGAACGCGAGTTGCCGTTCAGCATCGTCTTGCCCGCGCAGCGTTTTTATCCGGAAGTGAAGGATCCGGCGGAGACGATTTTTGTTCAGGGCGTGATTGACGCACTGTTCTTCGAAGAGGACGGTCTGGTGCTGCTCGATTATAAGACCGACCAGGTCAAAGACGCGCAGGCGCTGCGGGAAAAATACGCGCTGCAGCTCTCGCTGTATGCGGAAGCGGTGAGCCGCATCCTTAAAAAGCCGGTGAAAGAAACCTACGTCTATGCCTTTGCTGCGCAAGAAGTCGTACGCTGCGGCTAGAAAAAAGACTGTCGTGAAAAGGCGATTTTTCCTGCCTTTTGCGACAGTCTTTTTCTCTGGGAGCGGGGGCTTGTGCATGTATACAATATTTTCGTCTCTTGGCTAGAGAAAAAAGAGAGACTTGATGTTATAATTGGAACAGTGTTGGACGTATGAGGAGAAAAAATATATAAAAGTTACATTATAACAAAGACAAAAGAGGACTCTCGTACGTGCAAGGAAAACAAAAGGAGGTTGGTGCCACGATGACTTATGTAGCGAAAGAATTTGAATTCCCGACGACATTAACAGGCCTTAGCGACACGCAATTGGAAGGACATTTGGAGTATTACCGCAAGCACATCGCGCAGCTGAATCAAGTGCGCACCAGCGTAGCCGGCATGATCAAACGCGGACAGGTGGAAACGCCGAATTACAGCAATTTGCAGCACCATCTGGCCAGCGGCGCCGATCAGGTCCGCCTCCATGAATTGTATTTCAAGAATCTGGGCGGCGACGGGCAGTTGCCGAAAGGGACGACCCTTGCGGCGCTTTTATCGGAGCACTTCGGCAGTTTTGAGGCCTGGCGCAAGGACTTTCAAACGACTGCGAACATGCCGGGGCTTGGCTGGGCGATTCTGTACCGCGACAATGTCAGCGGCAACCTGAACAATCTCTGGCTGGACGAGCATCAGGGACTGAGCGATATTGACGGCCGTCCGCTCTTGGTGATGGATGCCTGGGAACATGCCTACAAAGATGATTACGGCTTTAACCGCTACGAGTACGTGGACGCTTTCTTCCGCAACATAAACTGGCACGAAGTTGCCAGCCGCTTATAAAAAAGAAGCGATAAGATCACACGATCTTATCGCTTCAGAGTGTAGACAATTGAAAAAACAGAATACGATAACAGGAACGAATAGAAGGATTAAAAAAACGATAACACGAAGAAGCGAAGCGGGCCGATCCTATCGGCCCGGCGAGAAGAAAGGAAGAAGTTAAAATCTCTTCCGACCTTCCCTTCTTCGACTCTTCGTGTAAAAACGTCTCACTTGATTTCGTTTTGTCGAGAGTCTCAACCGATAAGAGCTACGATCTTATCGGTTTCTTTTTTTTACGTCGCAGTACGCACCGAAGAAAAAGGCGCAGGGTCTTTATAACCGGTATAAACGGCGACCAATCCGCCGCTGAGACGGCGGCAGCGAACCGCGCTGAGATTGAGATTGCGCAGCAGCAGGCAGATCTCTTCCGGTTCGGGCAGCGTCTTCAGCGACTCGGGCACCATCTGGTAGAGACGATGTCGCTGCGGGCCCAGGTTGCCGATCGCGGGAAGCCAGTAATTGGCGTAGAGATGATAGCATTGTTTCAAAATCGGCAGGCGCGGCTTGGCCAGTTCCAGGATCACAATCGTGCCGCCCGGTTTGGTGACGCGGATCATTTCCTTGAGCGTCTGCGCGATGTCGGAAACGTTGCGCAGACCGAAACCGATCGTGCTGCAGTGAAAACGGTGGTCGGGAAACGGCAGATGCAGCGCGTTGGCTTCCAGATACTGCACGACTGGCAGATACGGCGTGCCGTGCAGATTCGCCTGCGCCCTCGCCAACATCGCCGACGAAAAGTCGACGCCGACGACCGATCCTTCCGGCCCCACCTTGCGGGCCAACTGCAGCGTGAGCTTACCGGTACCGCAGCAGACGTCGAGCGCGATCTGGCCGCGCTGCAGGCCGGAATGGAAGACCGCGCGCCTTCGCCAATACGCATCGAGATTCAGTGTCAACAGGGTGTTCATCAGGTCATAACGATCAGCTACGGCGGCAAACATTTGTCGAACGAAAGTTTCGTCGCGATGCCGCTCCGTGGTTTTCATCATGATCGCCCCCATGTTTTGTTGGGAAATAATCCCTATGAACTATTATACCTCTTTTTCGCGCGGTTGTGACCAGGGTCACGGCAGGAAAATTATCGCTTGCGTATACTGGAGGAAAGAGTGTGCGTGAGGTGAGGCGATATGAGGCTGTGGCAATGGTTCTGCCAATTGGGACGGCAAAGCAAAGAAAAGAAAAAGGACGTGATCTGTCTGGCGGCGGAGGAAAAGGCGAAAGAAAGCGGCGCGGACATCTGCAGCCAGCTTTGTGGTTCTAGCGCCTGCCGCTGCGGCGGAAGCGCGCGAGGATTCTATTGCATTTGGACGTACTACAGGGTAAAATGAATTTATTACGGAATTATGACGAAATGAATGGATGTAGCGATGATGCAGCAGGATTGGGGCGAGATGACGCTGTCGAGGCGGCGCTTTTTGAAGATGTGCGTCAGCACGGCGGTGGCCGTAAGCGGATCACAATTGCTAATGACTCTGGGAACCAGCAGCGGTTTGGGAGAACGCCTGGTGCCCGTTTTGGCGTACCATCGCGTCGGTTTCACAACGAGCGACCTGACGGTCTCGCTGCAGCGTTTCAAGAACGATTTGCAGCAGCTGAAGGCGGATGGCTACACCAGCATCACGCTGCAGGATTTCATGCGCTTCATCGACGACAAAAACGTGGAATTACCGGAAAAACCGGTCCTGATCACGTTTGACGACGGGTATCAGGACAATTATGAACATGCGTTCCCGATTCTGGAACAGTTCGGCATGGTCGGCTCGTTCTTCGTCATCACCGGCATGCTGGGACAGCCGGAGCGGGTGACGCCGGAACAGGTCAAGGAGATGGCGAGACACGGGATGTCGATCGGCTCGCATACGGTGAGTCATCGTGCGCTGGCCGAACTGTCGGCGGAGGAAGCGAGCCTCGAATTGACGATGTCGAAGGCGACGCTCGAAGACCTGCTCGGCGCGGAAGTCTCGGCGATCGCCTATCCGCGCGGCAGCTACAGCGAAGAGACGATAGCGATCGGCAAGAGCTGCGGCTACAATGCCGGCTTCACGGTCAAGGAAGGCACCTGCATCAAACATTCGCCCGATTTCGAACTGAGCCGGATACCGGTCTTCCGTTTTGACGGGAACCTGCGCCAGATCCTGCGCAAGCGCGCCGGACTTGGGGTCGGCTGATAAAAATTTACATAGTATGTTTTGTTGACAACTTGATGATATGTTGCTATAATCATAAATGTGTTACCGGGCACGGAGGGGTGTCCGAGTGGTTTAAGGAGCTGGTCTTGAAAACCAGTGATCCCGCAAGGGACCGTGGGTTCGAATCCCACCCCCTCCGCCAAAACGTTCCGCGGGCTATACAATTCAATATGGAGTGGTACTCAAGTGGCTGAAGAGGACGGTTTGCTAAATCGTTAGACGGGGTAACTCGTGCGTGGGTTCAAATCCCACCCACTCCGCCACAAGCAATGGTTCCGGGGCTGGGAATGAATTTCCAGGCTCCGGTTTTTCTTTATCTATATTTAACTTGTCGTTGTAATTTGTAAAACAATTGAGTATAATACTATTCAATACAATAAATAGTTTTCTAGGGTTCCGCAGTTCGCTGGTCTGGTCCGAGAGAAAACGACAGTCTTTGAACTGTAACACGGAGGGAGAAAAGCCCGGGAGAATAGCTGTAATATACAGCCTATTTTCTCGGGCTTTTTTAATTGGTGCTTTGCTAATAGAGGTGATAAAACAATATGAACAAGGTTTGGTTAAGGGTTGTTATCGCTGCTTTTTTTGAAGTCGCTTGGGTAATTGGGTTGAAGCATGCAGGCAGTGCATTGGAATGGGGCTGGACATTATGTGCCATAATCATCAGTTTTTATCTGATGATTATGGCGGGACGTGATCTTGCTGTTGGGACGGTATATGCTGTTTTCGTTGGAATTGGAACAGTGGGAACCGTACTGGCAGAAAGTATATTGTTTGATGCGCCATTCTTTGTGACTAAGCTCGCGTTGATCATACTACTGTTAAGCGGTGTAATCAGTCTTAAAATGCTAAGCAATCAGGTGCGATGATATGGATTGGCTACTGTTAATACTGGCAGGTGTCTTTGAGATGATAGGGGTAGCGATGATTAATAAGCTGCACCATGATCGCAACAGAAAAGCAATAGTGCTGTTGATTATAAGTTTTGGGTTGAGCTTTTTCTTTCTATCACTTACGATGAAGACATTATCTATGGGAACTACTTATGCGGTGTGGACAGGGATTGGTGCTTCTGGAGGAGCGCTACTTGGGATGGTTGTATATGATGAACCGAAAAGCTTATTAAGAATTATTTCTATTTCCGTTGTGCTTGGTGCTGCTGTTGGCCTAAAACTAATCGAATAGTGGCTATGATGAAAGGGAGGAAACGAAAAGTGTTTAGAACAATGAGAAGAGGGAAGCAATTGTTATCTATGGAAGACACGATTGCTGTGCTGGGTCGGTGTACAAATGGAGTCTTAGCGTGCTTAGGAGATGAAGATTATCCTTATGCCATTCCAGTTAGTTATGTTTATTTCAATGGCAAAATTTATTTTCATTCAGCAAAAGCGGGACATAAAATCGATTCGATTAACAAGCATTCCAAGGTGTCTTTTTCAGTAATCGATGAAGATACGATAGTAAGTGAAAAGTACACTACTTATTTTCGTAGCGTAATTGTTTTTGGCAAAGCAAGAATCGCAGAAGGGAATGAATGGCGAGACGGTTTAAAAGCTTTAGTTGAAAAGTATGCAGGCGACCAGCCTGAAGAAGGAAAACAAGAAGAAATAAACGGATGCACGCAAACATATGTCATTGCCATTGACATTGAACATATGACAGGCAAAGAAGCGATTGAATACGTTAATGCTAAAAAATAATAGACAAATTTCCGTTATGAAATAATACACAGAAATAGCCATCTTCAATTGAAGACGGCTATTTTGTGCGTAAAAGACTTAATGGGATCAATTACTGCAAAACATATACCTATGGCATCAGCAATCGCTCTATGGAGAATATTCTAAGCGGTTGCTATACTGCAAGAAAAGCAGAATTTATAGTTTGAGAACAGGGGATTATTTTTTGTGAGTTAACTTCTTATATTGAGTGGGCGTAAGATTTTCTCGCTTTCGGAATAAACGGGAAAAGTAAAAGACATCAGTATAGCCTAAGGTGCTTGCTACTTGACTGACATTCATGTCTGTTTCGGCTAAAAGCTTTTTAGCATTTTCCATACGGATCTGAATTAAAAATTGCGAGGGTGAAACTCCGACTTCATTGGTGAATTTTACTGTGAGATAAGAACGACTTACTCCCAATGTTTTTGCTAACTTATCTACAGTCATGTTATGTGCACTGGATCTCATAAGTTCTACAGCTTTTCGACACATCTGCGTGCTTGTATTCAAATCGCCTTCATTTCCTTCAAAAGAACTGGAAGACAAGAAGTATTGAAAACTTTCGATAACAATATCGCAATTGATGGACTTATCATTTTTAGTGCCAGTGCAAAAAATTTTGATTATATGGTGTCCATAGTTCAATTTACTGTTTATATAAAGTAATTGTTTTGTTAGTCGCACCGGACTGTATGTATCTACGGTGGTCTGGTAGATTCCATCAATCAATACATCTGCTTTACCGCAATCGTGATTCACGGTGCCAAGCCATTTAATACCTGAGCCATAAAAATTGTATTCAGCATATGCTTTAGGCATAGCCGTATAATATTCTTCATGTGCATCGCCAATAGGGGCTGGCCATGGTTTCCAGTGGCCTGTATATAAAATGTTTTCATTATCATGAGGTACCGCTATCCATTGCGAAGATGAACACGATTCAAGCAAGAGGGCGAAGATTTTGTTTAATCCACTGGCAATGTGAAGTTCATCGGCAGCAGATAAATAATCATAGTGTATCACGATGGTTTTTAGTTCCTGGAAAAAACGTGGTTCACAGATGCCGTTAATTAAGGGATGGGTATTGGTTATAGACAATTTATTCATAAGACTGTCTACTGCTGGCCCGTAAAAGTCAATCCACCATATTTCGGCGGGAACTGAAGAATTAATCGTTAATTGCAGCGGTGTGAACTTTGGCTGAAAGAATACATCATGTTGTTGAATAGTATGCGTTTTTCCAGCTAGGTGAATAACTCCTTTTCCACTTACTAAGTAATAAAGACGCATTTCATGAGTTGTTTCTAGAATCTCTTGAAACGTCTTTCTTTTAGTGAAATAGCCACTCTCTGCTAAAAAAAGGCCGGACAGAATTTTGGAAGAACTCAAATCAGTTGAAACTGTGTTCACCACTTTCCGTGGAGACATAGTACTTTCCTCCTTTCAAGGAACAAATATAACTCTGAGTTAATTATACTGACTTTAAGAATAAAATTCATCGCGGTCAACGAATGTGCAAAACTTTTTGATTGATTTTTCATGAATATAACAAAAACACAAAACTAAATATGCGAAAAAAGGAGAGCTGTTAATTTATGTTGCTTAATAGAACACTATAAAAAGGTAGATTGAAAGTAGGAGTAGCCATTGTGTTTGTGCGAGTAAATATCTTTTGGAGGGGTTATGATGAGTCAAAAAGAGCTGAGTTTCAATGCAAGAGCAATTCATGTCGGAAGTAAACCAGACCCTACTACTGGAGCCCATGTTGCACCAGTTTATCGGACATCAACATTTGTCATGAAAAATGCAGATGAAGCAATTCTTGCGGGATATGGTGACAGAGAAAATGTTTATGCGTATACAAGGTATGGAAATCCAACAGTACATGCAGTGCAAGAGAAAATCGCTTCTCTAGAAAATGCAGAAGCCTGTTTAGTAGCGGCATCAGGAATGGGGGCTATCACTACGGCTCTGCTTGCAGTATTAAGTGCAGGTGATCATTTAGTTGCTGCAGATACAATTTATGGAGGAACCCATGGATTTATTAAAAAGATTTTACCACGCTTTGGTATTGAAGCTACAATGGTGCCAACGATTGGCGAAAGTGTTGAAAATATTAAAAAATTCATTAAAGGGAATACAAAAGTCATTTATATTGAAACTCCATGTAATCCGATTTTAGGAGTTACAGATATTAAAAGGGCAGCTGAAATAGCACACGAAAGAGGTGCGCTACTCTTCATTGACAACACTTTTGCAACACCGTATTTGCAACAGCCGCTGTCTTTGGGGGCTGATATTGTCTTACATTCGACAACTAAATACTTAAACGGTCATGGAGACGTTTTGGGTGGTGCGATCGTTGGAAATAAGAAATTAATCCATAGCATGGATAATGACTTTTTAAAATGGATGGGTGGAATTATGTCACCATCAGATGCAGCGACGCTGTCTAAAGGAATTAAAACGTTAGGTGTCAGAATGGACGTGCATTGCGCTAATGCAAGAAAAATTGCTGAGTTCTTAGATAATCATGATATGGTTGAAAAAGTATTATACCCAGGATTAAGGTCTCATCCAGGCTATGATATTGCTAAAAAGCAAATGAGAAATTTCGGTGGGATGATGAGTTTCAACATTCGAGGAGGCTTTGAAGCAGGGCGCATGTTAATAGACAATGTTAATTTAATTAGTCTAGCCACTTCTCTCGGCAATGTTGACTCTCTTATTCAACACTCGGCTTCAATGAGCCATGCCTCTATGACTAAAGAGGAACGAGCGGCAGTTGGTATTGCCGAAGGTCAGGTTAGGTTGTCAGTGGGAATTGAGGAGGCAGAAGAACTTATCAGTGACTTGGATCAAGCGTTACTTCATGTAAAGAAAAAACTGAAAATGTAAAATTGGCATTCCTAACATAAACGCATGTTCAATAAGTTGTTATTCTGGTAATAGTGGCGTTTCCACCCACTCCGCCATTTACAAGACATCCGAGACGGGAAGAAATTTCCTTGTCTCGGTTTTTTGTTGTCTATTGGTGTTAGTTGGTGGTAGAAAAAAATCCTTTTATCATTGACGGAGCAATGACCAAAGGATTTTTAGCTTATATGCCCCAAATAGGAACAATCAAATTTTGGCTGTCAAATGCCGACAGCCTATCAGTTGTACAAAGTACGGCGCTTGTGCCGCGTTCTAAACTGGCCTTTTCAATCACGCCAAACACACGAGTAAGCTGCTGTTGAGGAGTGGCGGTTTTTTTGATTTCCATAGGGTATAGCTTGCCGCTGTCTTCAAGGATAATATCAATTTCCTTAGTGTCTTTATCGCGGTAGTAGTAAATAAAAGCTTCCCGGCCACAATTCTGATAGCTCTTAACAATCTCCGAGACAACAAAGTTTTCGAGGATTGCACCGCTCATGGCTCCGTTCATCAGGGTATCGCTGCTACCCCATTTGGTTAGGTAGGCTACCAAGCCGCAGTCGTAGAAATAAAGCTTGGGCTTCGTTACCATACGTTTCAGCATATTGTTGGAATAAGGGTGGAGATAAAACACGATCCCCAGTTTTTCTAAAATCATCAGCCAGTTTTTGGCGGTAATCTGGTCAATGCCAGCAGCGTCAGCAATCGTCTTGTAGTTAAGCATCTGACTGCACAGGGCGGCTGCTGCCGTGATGAAATCCATAAACTTGAGCGAATCGATAGAGCCAGAAAGCTCTTTTACGTCCCGGTCGATATAGGTGCTGATATAGCTGGAATACACTGCGCGAAAGTCGCTGTGCTGTTCGCTGATAAGGGCGGGCATGCCGCCTTTGAAAATACGCTCATATAGTGCAGGCGTATCAACCGGAGTGCGGCGCTTAATTCGCTGAGACAATTGTTCCAGATCGACTACAAAAGGCTCGGTGGCAGTACCGTAGATTTCCGCTTGTGACATGGGAGCCATATGTAGCAGACAGACACGTCCGGCTAGCGATTCCTGTATTCCACCCATCAATTTGAAGACCTGCGAACCGGTCAGCCAAAAGTCGCCAGCCTGTCGATTTTGATCAACGTGTATTTTGATATAGGTAAACAGCTCCGGTGCATACTGTACCTCATCGATAAAAACGGGTGGTTTATGAATTTGCAGGAACAACTTTGGATCATTCTTCGCCATCTGGCGCTCCGTCAAATCGTCCAGCGTGACATACTCGCGTCCGATGTTCTCTTCTTCGGCTAGTTTTTTTAGCATGGTTGTCTTGCCAACCTGCCTTGGGCCGGTAAGCAGCAACGCTGGGAATTCCTTGTTAAGTCGAAGGAAAGTACGCTCCATTGCTCTATGTATATAATTCATGAGATCACCCCCCTCTTTTTTTTGTCGGCCAAAGTTTAACTTTTGTACATTATAGCCGAAAAGAGGTTTTCGAGCAATGAATTTCGGCCGAAATACATGAAAGCAAGATCGTAACCGAAACAATTGAAATGTTACGAAGTTCTGAGGCTGAGAAAAGGAGATGTTTACACTAGTGATAGTGAATGGAACGGTTTGTGATGGAGTGAAAGTTTGCATACGGTCTGCCGCAACTATTTAGTTGTTTTGATCATATAAAGATATGCTTGCTGGTTGATATTGATTGGGTGTATAAATTAAATGTGGCCACAGAAATAACAATATTGATTTGAGAGGACGATTTTTATGTCAGTTGAAGAAAATAAAAAGATAGCGCAGAAGTTTTATGATTCTATTGCAGCTAAACAATATGATGAGGTGGAAAAACTGTGCCATAGAGACTTCGTTTATTATCCGCAAGTGGATAATGTTTTGTCTGGTGCAAAATCATTTGTAGATTTGGAACGGCTTAACATGGATCCCTTTGGCGACTTTAAAATGGAAGTTGAATTTATGATCGGTGAAAGTGATCGAGTAGCAGTATATCTTATTGTTGAAGGTGATTTGCAGACCGAAAAGTATCACGGCATGACAGTAACTAATAAACATCTGCGGATGGGGTTTATGACCTGGTTGCAATTTAAAGATGGTAAAATTATTGAAAAGCGTGCTAAATATGATCGTTTTGATATTTACAAACAGCTTGGCATAAAGGAACTGTCACTACAATAAAGTTATAAAGAGATAAGTTATTGGGTAAATATATTCCAATGAAATAATTTGGAACGATGTTTTTCGAGCCAAGTTAATAAGAAATTTTTAAAAATAAGTGATTGAGGACTTAAAGTGGTATTGTATTTTTCCGCAAGATAGACTGTATGTACATTATCAATGTCATCCATTGGGAGAATTACAGTATGCGGGCGTTTGTTTTTGAAGGCGATATAGTCAAGTGAACCGCCAATTGCTAGATTCTGTTCTGCAATGTCGGCAATTATGGAGTTGACGGTTGTTTCAAGTATTATGTTCGGCTGGATGCCGTTTTTGATTAACTGATTTTGATAAGTATTATAAAAAGGCTGTTCACGTCCTTTTAATATTAAGGCTTGATTTTTCAAATCTTGCAAAGAAAGTTTTTCTTTTTTTGCAAGTGGATTTTTTGTACTAACAATGAAACAATGATAATTCTTAAAAAGATATTGGCAAGAAAATATGGTAGTATCAACAGTGCCAGAGAGGATAGCCATATCTATTTCCCCGTTGTTTAATTCGGCGATAGCAGCTTTATCTGTTGTTTCAGTGAAATTTAGCAATATTTTAGGGTGGGCCGTTTGAAAATCTTTTATAAAATTTGCAGTTAAATATTCTAGTACCCCTGGCGTAGAAAGAATTTTTAGAAAATCTTTTTTTGTATGAGTGAAGAACGATTTTTCCTGTAAAGTAGAGAATTCTTCTAAAATTTTTTCGGCATGTGGTTTTAAGGCCATAGCTTGTTTTGTTGGTTCAAGACCGTTTTTAGTACGCGTGAACAATGATATATCAAGCTCTTGCTCTAAAGCCAAAATAGTTTTGCTAATGCCTTGAGGCGAGATAATTAGTTTAGTAGCAGCTTTTTTTATGCTTTTTAGGTGATATACTTCTAAAAAATATAATAATTGGCGTTGATTCATAGATATTCTCCTTTAATGTTTCACTATGTTTTGAAGAGAAATTAGCGAAAAAATCAAGCTCCTTGATAATGTTGGGAGTTTGATTTGATTTTTTGAGTTACTTAAAAGAAATGTTGGACTTGAAATTTGTTCATTGTGGTTATTATAGCATATGCTAAATATAGGATCGTAAAGGGGAAAAATTCAATTTAAAGAAGTCATACCAAAACCAAAAGCCAGGGAATGGACGAATTCTCGTCTAGGCGAGTGGCGTATTGCCGATAGCTGGATATTGCACTTAAACTATTCGTCGCATGCCGGGTGGTGTGAGAGGTCGTTGAATAATTAATTATTCAGCTCCTACTCGATTTTATAGAAGTTTTACTCCCTACATAAAATAAGTACGCGAACAGATAGTTCGCGTACTTATTTTATGTAGGATTATTGTTTTTTTTCAACGGTATGTTCGAATGCTTTTTCAAAAATGTTTTTGACGTGATCATCATCAAGGACATAAAAAACATTTTTTCCTTCACGATGAAATCGAACTAGGTGCGCGTCTCGAAGGATTCGTAATTGATGGGATATTGCAGATTTGGTCATGTTAAGTAAAGCCGCCAAGTCACAAACACACATTTCATTTTGGTCTAATGCCCAGAGTATATGACTTCTCGTTTTGTCACCCATAATTTTGAATAAAGTAGATACCTCATTTAAAATCATATCTTTAGGCATTTTCGCGCGGACTCTATCAACAACATCTGCATGAATAATCTCGCAGTCAGTATCTTTATGTTCCATAGAATATCATCCTTTACGGTTGCTTTGTGTTTTAATTGTATTATAGGTGGCTTATAAAGCTTTGTCAAAATACAAAAAAATAATTGACAGTTGAATGGTTGTTCAACTATAATAAAAAAACAACAGTTGAGCAATCGTTCAACTGTAAAAAGAACGTTGAACAATGTTCAACAAAAAATGGAGGAAGTAATGATGAAAAAAACGTTTAAATTAATCGGTCTTGATTGTGCTAACTGCGCTGCGAAAATCGAAAATGCGGTTAGTGATTTGCCGGATGTAGTATCAGTTACAGTAAATTTCATGACAACCAAAATGAATATTGAAGCAGAGCGGGAAAAGATGGAAAGAGTTGTTGAAGCAGCTATGAAGATTGTCAAAAACATTGAACCAGATGTAAAGATCGAAAAAGCTTAGTGAGGTGGTAACAATGCAGAACAAAAAGCGGCTCATGAGAGTACTTGGTGGCGGCGCGCTCTATGCCGCCACGTTCTTTTTTGACTTTGACAATGAGATATTGAATATTGCTATGTTTCTTCTAGGTTATTTTATCATCGGCGGTGATATAGTATGGAAAGCCGTGAAAAATATACTGCGCGGTCAAGTCTTTGATGAAAACTTCCTGATGTTTATTGCAACAATTGGAGCGTTTGCCATTGGAGATTATGAGGAAGCAGTAGGGGTTATGCTGTTTTTTCAAGTAGGAGAATTATTCCAAAGTTATGCCGTCGATCAATCCAGGAAATCAATAGCTGGCTTAATGGATATTCGTCCTGATTATGCTAATTTGCGGCGAGGTAGTGAAATTGTAAAAGTAGATCCAGATGAGGTAATGGTAGGAGACGAGATCATCGTTAAAACAGGGGAGAAAATACCGTTAGATGCAATTGTCATTGAAGGTGAATCAATGGTTGATACATCTTCATTAACTGGTGAATCTGTTCCTAGAGAAGTTACTGTTGGCTCGGAACTTCTTAGTGGGTGCGTTAACATTAACGGAGTCCTTACGGCACGAGTTACCAAGGAATTTGGTGATTCGACAGTAAGTAAAATCCTTGATTTAGTTGAAAATGCGAGTAATAAAAAGTCTAATTCGGAAAATTTCATTACAAAGTTTGCAAGGTACTATACCCCTGGCGTAGTGATATTAGCGGTATTGCTCGCGGTGGTTCCTCCTTTAATGTATAGTGATCAAGAATTTACAAAATGGTTGGTTAGAGCACTTACTTTCTTGGTAATCTCTTGTCCTTGTGCTTTAGTAATTTCTATTCCACTTAGTTTCTTCGGTGGAATTGGAGGGGCTTCTAAGTTAGGCGTTCTGGTAAAAGGAAGTAACTACTTAGAAGCATTAGCGCAAACAGAGATTGTCGTTTTTGATAAAACTGGAACATTAACAAAAGGCGTCTTTAATGTACAAGAGATTCATTCGGAAGTAATGAGCCGAGAGGAACTGATAGAACTAACAGCATATGCGGAAAATTACTCTAATCATCCAATATCTCTTTCTCTAAAGAGAGCGTATGGCAAAGCAATTGATAATGCTGCGATTACAAATGTTAAAGAACTTCCCGGACATGGAGTTCAAGCTTTTGTCCATGGTAAGGAGGTATTGGCTGGTAATTATAAGCTAATGAAGAAGATGAAAATTGCTTATTTCAAAGGCGAAATTATGGGGACTGTTGTCCATGTGGCAGTTGGTGGAGAATATGTTGGCTATATTGTTATTGCTGATGAAATTAAAAATGATGCAGCAATAGCCATCCAGGATTTAAAAACAGAAAAAGTTAAGCAGACTGTAATGTTGACAGGCGACTCAAAATCTATAGGGGAGCATGTTGCGAAAAAATTAGGGCTTGATAAGGCTTATACAGAACTGTTGCCAGCTGATAAAGTGGAAAAATTAGAAGAACTATTTGCAAAGAAAACAGAAAAGGGCAAGCTGGTTTTTGTTGGCGACGGCGTTAATGATGCTCCTGTTTTGGCAAGAGCGGATATTGGTATTGCTATGGGCGGAGTGGGGTCTGATGCAGCTATTGAGGCTGCGGATGTAGTAATTATGACCGATGAACCTTCGAAAATTGCAACAGCGATAAGAGCTTCAAAGAAAACGTTATCGATTGTAAAGCAGAATATTGTTTTTGCCTTAGGGGTCAAGGGCATAGTTTTAGTCTTAGGAGCAATGGGGATCGCCAATATGTGGACGGCTGTTTTTGCTGACGTGGGTGTTTCGGTTATTGCCATTCTTAATGCGATGCGTGTTTTAAATACGCAAAGTATTCATAACTCCACAGTACCTGCATGGGAAGGGAACGTTGAGGCCTTAAGCAATGCTTGAAGTAAATGGGCTTTGCTAAAATATAACTGAGCTTACAAGGTTTATTATTGGTAAGGAGACAGCATACTGTGATTTTGTTGACACAGAAACAAAATTGCAGCATGCTGTTTTTTAACATGGCAATAAAAAAGGAGAGGGGTATTTGCAACAAACTGAACATATAGTAGACTTGCTTGTGAAATACCAGAAATACACTTGTGGTAAGTTAAAACCAGCAGATAAAAAATCAGCTCTCATAGAAAGCGAACGACACACTATCGGTTTGGAGAATGAGAAGACTAAAATTATGATCACTCAAGTTACAGGTGTTCTTGCAAGGAGTATTGTTTCTTGGGTTGCATTGGGAGACGAAGTACAGCAAGGACAACGGTATGGAATGATCAAGGCAAGGAAATTATTATGCCAGCTGATGAGGCTATATTCGTTGCCAAAGGAGAATGAGTAAAAGGTGGAAAATCTATTGCTTGTCGGTTTTGTGAGGTACATAAAAAAACTGGATTATTGCACAATGATGCAATAATCCAGAGGTTTTTTAGAATTGATAAGACTCACCATCGGCTGGAATTAAAATGTTTTCCGCAATTCTTTTTTCAGTAAGTTTTTGCTGCAGCGTTTCACGATTGAGAGTGGCATGACTGACAGTGTCCATGTGGCTAGCAATAATAGTGGTATTTGGACAGGTTTTGTAGACTTCATAGATATCATTGTCATCCATAATCAGGCGGCCAAATTCAAGGAGTTCTGCTGCGCAGGTATTGAGGATGATGATATCTGGCTGATAGGTTTCAAGTGTTTTTTTGACTTCAGGATACCATATGGTATCACCAGCTATGTAAAGAGTTTTTTCTCCTGAACTTTGTAAAATTAAACCACAGGATGGGCCGCATGGTTTTTCTGTACCGTGCAGGGCCGGAGTCTTTGTAATTTTGATTTGGCCAATTGATAAAGAATCCTCTGATAGAACGCTAATATGCTGAAAGCCGGAACCCTTCATAAATGAGGCTTCTTCCTCATTTTGGACAAAAATTGGTACGTTTTTATCAAGAAATCTGCCCCCCGTGCCTGTTGCTAGATCTATATCAAAATGATCTGGGTGCAGATGAGTCAAAAGATAGATATCAATACCGGCAAGAATTTCTTCTGCCGATTTTGGCAGATCACACATTGGCATTTTGATGCTAGCCTTTGTTGGATCTGGAACCTGAAAAGCTTTGATGTCATTAAAGGAACCCAGGGTATCTTTATCAGCTAACCATGGATCTACCAAAAAATTCTTCCCAGCATATTCAATACGAATAGTGGCATTACGGATTTGTTCAATTTTCATGTTAAAATCTCCTCGCAATTTTTATTTATTTTCATTAGTAAACCATATGAAAAGTTATTTACACGCTGTATTAAACTTATTATACTGAAGGACAAGAAAAGGTTAAACTACAGCTTTTTAAATAAGATACATTTCCTGACAAAATAATAAAAGTGTCAAGAAATTTGATGAGGAGGACTGATTTTGGTAGAAAAGACACTGCGCAAAACGGATCGACGGACAATATATACAAAAACTGTCATTAAGGATGCTCTGTTAGAACTCATGCAAAAACGACGCTTTACAAAAATCACGGTTACGTCGGTTTGTAAGCACGCGGAGGTCACCAGAGCTACCTTTTATCTACATTTTGACGATCTGATGGCAGTTTTAGATGAAATTTTGGAAGAAGCTCTGCAGATAACAGAAAACGTTTCAGTGACTTCTAATGAAAACATGCGGCAGATACTTTATTTGATTACGAAGGGTGAAAAGGATCTGGAAAAGTTGAAAGAGTATGGTTCTTTACTGCCGGCATGTCAACGAATAGCAGACTTACCCAAATATCGTGTGTTGTTTCTGGATGAGAGCTTATCAAATTATATTATTAACAAGATGTTTCAGTCTGAAAAGGATAAAATGGTTCCATTATTGATGCAGTATTGTCAGCTATCACCAAAGAAAGCCGAAATGATTTTTCTGTTTGCAATTTATGGCTCGTTTGCTGTCAATAAAAAGCTTGGGTGGAAAAAGGATGAAGAATGGTACGCAATACAAGGGAATTTGCTTCGCTTTATTCTAGGTGGGATGGATGCCTTGTCTCCAAGCTCATAGTAGACTTCACGGCTAAGTTACTATCCATGCAAGGTAAATAACAAGAACCTTCAACCGCGACAGTGTCTGGCTAAAGGTTCTTCTGTTATTCGATTAATTATTTGAGTTTACCTCAGTTACGATGCGAAAAAACCATGCTGTATAGCTTGCTTTATCCACTTTAGGAGCGGAGTGCTAGGAACCGCGGCTCGCATCTCGGCGATTACTTGTTCCGGATTAGGCAGTAAATGAGTATTTGTTCCAGTCCATCTATACGAGTCAGCAAGATCCTTTGCAGTTGCCTTGTCCATTACTGCAGATAACGCTTCTTCGAACGCTTCCGCCGGGAGAGAGTAAAACTGTATTTCTCGGCCCAATGCGGCACTGAATTGTTCAGCCAGTTGATTTCCAGTCAGTGTCTCAGGTCCTAAGATCGGCAATGTCTGCCCTGCCAGCTCTGGATGTTTAAGCGCATATACGCCAAAAGCAGCTGCATCATCCATACTGATCCAGGGTATTGCACCATCGGATGGCACAGGATAAGCTAGTGTTTGGTTGCCGACAACACCGGGGATAAGGAAATTTTCCATGTAAAATATAGGTTGAAGGATAATAGACGCAATGCCGCTTTCCTTCACATAAGCAACTGATTCTCTCTTAATATCAAAGGCAGTGACACCTGTCGCATCATCAGGAATAAAACCGCTGGTATTAAAAACGATAAGCTTAATATTGGCATGTTTGGCGGCGGCAATGGTATTGCGGATGAATTGGCGGTTACGATCCAGATTATAATCAACTGGCAATAGCAAGAATACCTTATCGACTCCTTCATGAGCTAAAGTAAGACTTCCGGCATCTGACAAATCGCCGACAAAGGCTGTAAATCCTTCCTTTTGAAGCTGAGCCGCCTTGTCCGGATTTCTTACAACCGTATGAACGGTGTATCCTTCTTTCAAAAGCTTGCGGGCAACTGCTCCACCTTGTACGCCGCTGGCTCCATAGACCAATATTTTTTCTTTATTTGCCATGATTCATCATCCCTTCGTTTAAGTAGTTTCATTTCATGCTCATAATTTATACTATAAGGTTAATGGTGAAATTACTAGTACGCACATTCGGGATATATAGTATCCTTGAGGATATCTAAAAGGAGGGGAAAAGTTGGATAAGCAGCACACTCAATGTCCGGTTGAGCTTACGGTCAATTTAGTCGGCGGCAAGTATAAGCTGGCCATTTTGCACCAGCTTTCGATTCATGGGGTCAGGCGGTTTAATGAATTACAAAGGCAACTTCCCAATATTACGCAGCGTACACTCACACGCCAACTGCGTGAGCTTGAAAGTGATGGGTTGCTTATTCGGAAAGTATATTCTGAAATTCCACCCAAGGTAGAGTATTCACTTTCAGAGACCGGGAAGGATCTTCACGCTATACTTTGCCAAATAGAGGATTGGGGGTTGAATTATATGGCAACTAACCCGAGAAGAGTAAGAAAAAGCAGTCAGGGACTAGAGTAATTAACTAGCTGCTAATCTCAGCATGAGTGCCCATATAGGTGTAGAAATATATCAGCAATGGTTGGTTTGTTATTTGGGTGAAAAATAAATCCAAATCATATCCCCATCATTTTCAAAGATATATTGTAAGTCAGATAACAATAAGCAATCCCCTTGCCAAAATGGCAGGAGGATTGCTTATTTATTTTGGGCAGGTTCTATGATGGTAATAATAGGGGCTTAAATTTGCAGCATTATTTGATCGGAGTTTACAAAACCTTTGTTTTAAGGGGAATAAACATCAGCTTATTCAATCAAGACAGCCCCGCTTGACGCATCCAACCATCTATGTTACTATCAAAACGTTGACAAAAGCATATAGTGAGACAGGTGCCCGTGAGGGCTTAATAGGGAAGTCCGGTGTAATACCGGCGCGGTCCCGCCACTGTAATGAGGAGCGAACCTGAAAGATGCCACTGGAGCGAATGCTTTGGGAAGGCTTGGGCGAGCGATGATTCAGAGCCAGGAGAACTGCCTGTTTGACAATCACCGTTTTTACCTGCGAGCGATGGGGAGGGGATTATGAGAGCTTCTTTTTGCCGACCGATTGTCGGTCGTAAGGTCCTCTTGTGATACGTCTCCTTTCCGTGCGCTGCGGGAGGGAGTTTTTTGTTTTCCTTCACAGGTTCTAATGCTCATGGAACTATGTGTGTGATGACTGCCGCGAGTGTAGACGCGGCAGGGTCCCGGCAACGGGACCGCTTTTTAAAACGACTTTTTACGATAAAAATGGTTTTAGGAGGTGAAAATGGTTTCGGCAACTGCCAGGTTAAAAAAGAGGAGTGAAATGAATGAAGAAGAAAAATTGTTTTGTAATGACGTTATTATTGCTGACGCTGTCTTTCGGCCTGTTCGGGCAGGGGCAGGCATTGGCTGCGCCTGAAGCAGGCAAGAAGGCGATACTGATGGTTAGCTTCGGCACCACTTTTAACGATACCAGAAAAGTGACGATCGATGCGGTAACCGATAAGGTTAAGGCGGCCTTTCCCGACTATGAAGTGCGTCAGGCGTATACCTCCCGGATCATCATCAAGAAACTGATGGATCGCGATAACCGACAGGTGGACACGGAAAAACAGGCGCTCGAAAAACTGAAAGAGGAAGGCTATAGTGAGGTCATCGTGCAGACGCTGCACATGGAAGCGGGCGACGAATACGACAAAGTATTGAAGATTGTTGACAGCCATGTGAAAGCGAAATCCTTCGAGCGTCTCACGCTCGGCCGTCCGATCTTCTATTTTACCGGTCAGGAAGAAAAACCGGATGATTATGCGCTGGCGATCAATGCGCTTAAGCTGCAGTTGCCGAAGCTGACGGAAAAAGAAGCGGTCGCCTTTATGGGACACGGCGGCGTGCATCCTTCCAACACCGCATATGCGGCGCTGCAGTTGAAGATGCAGGATGCCGGGCTGAAAAACGTCTATGTCTTCACGGTGGATGGCTACCCGACGATTGAGAACGTCATCGCGAAGGCGAAAGCCAACAAGGTGGAAAAGATCACGCTGATGCCGCTGATGGTGGTGGCGGGCGACCATGCGAACAATGATATGGCCGGGGATGAACCGAACTCTTACAAGTCCCAATTGATCAAAGCCGGTTTCAAGGTTGACGCCTATTTGCATGGCCTCGGCGAAAATAGCGGTATTCAGGACATTTATGTGCAGCATGTGAAAGATGCGATCGAGAACACGTACGACAAGACGAAGCGAGGCGCGGATCGTCCCGCGATTCCGGTTGTCGAATAATTGAATTTGCTAAAGACGCGTAGAGGGGCTGTCTCAAACAGGCGATTAAAATGCCGTTGAGACAGCCCCTCTATCATTTAATAGCGCTCGCCGCTGGCCAGCAGGGATTTCACGAACAAGAAGCGTTCCAAAACGATGGTCACCGTTTTAAATTCTCTGGCGAGGCTTGCGGTGTAGTAGATCGTGATGCCATCCACGGTCGTTTTCTCAAAGCCTGACGCGCTATCCGGCATGCCCCGTCGCACGGACGGGTAGGCGGGAGAAGAAGTCCCGCAACTGCCGCCGCTTCAAAGGCTGCGTGGCTGCTGCGCCAGTTTTAGCGTCAGGCAGGTGGAAGGTTCCTTGCGGCGCAGATAATCAAGCACCGCCGGCTCAAAAAGGATGTTCACTACATGACCTCCCTTTATGTGTTTTTCGTTGTCCGCGCTTCCAGCGCTCTGGCCAACTGATCGGCGCAGGACGTCTGGTTGCGGCAGATATTGCCTTTGAACTTGGAGATGACGTCTTCGACCGGCATGCCGTCGATCAGGCTGCTGATCGCCTTCAGGTTGCCGGGGCAGCCGCCGACAAAGTTGACGTTTTTAACAGCTCCGTTTTCAATATCGAATTGAATTTCATTCGGGCAAACGCCCTGCGGGATATAACGTTCCATAGTAAAAACAGCTCCTTTTTAAATAAACAGATTCACGTTGGCGTCTTCGGCTTCGTTGAGGTAGTAGCCGACGCCGCCGATTTTGACGCCGTCCAGCAGTTCTTCCTGTTTTAGCCCCATCACGTCCATCGACATTTGGCAGGCGACGATTTCGATGCCGGATTTTTGCGCGGCTTGCATCAGATCTTCCAGCGAAGAAATGTTCTTATCTTTCATGACCATGCGCATCATCTGGGTACCCATGCCCAGCATGTGCATGTTGGAGAGCTTCAAGTTTGTGCTGCCGCGCGGCATCATCCAGCCGAACATGCGGTCGATGATGCCTTTGGCAACAGGCGCGCCTTCGGGTTTGCGCAAGATGTTGAGCCCCCAGAAGGTGAAGAACATCGTCACTTTTTTGCCCATCGCGGCGGCGCCGTTGGCGATGACAAAAGCGGCTAAGGCTTTGTCAAGATCGCCGCTGAAGACGACGATCGTTTTGTTGTCTTTGCTGTTTTCGCCCGCGGGAACCGCACTGGCGGACGCGTCGCCCTTTTGGATGCGGACGAGGACATGGCTTTTCTCTTTTTTTGTTTCCAGGAGACGATTGCCGGTGCGATGGCACCAGGCACGGATGTCTTCCGGAAAACCGGGATCGGAGGCAGTGACCTCCAAAATCTGACCATCGCTCATTTCATCGAGCGCGGCCTTGACCTGCATCAAGGGGCCAGGGCAGGAAAGGCCGCAGGCGTTGAGCGTGCGCGCCGCGCTTTCCTGCGCTGCGACATGAACCGTCTGTGTTTCGGCGTCAAGCGTCATGCCGGGCGGCGCTGTCGTCTTTTGCGGCAACTGAACGGAGGCCGACTTGTAGCCGCCGGTCAGATTTTTCACGCGGAAGCCGTGTTGCGTGAGGATGCGCGAGGCAATATAACCGCGCAGGCCGACCTGGCAATAGGCAAGAATCAGCTGCTCTTTGTTCAGTTCGGGCAGGCGCTGCCGCAGTTCGTCGACCGGAATGTTCAAGGCGCCCGGCAGATGGCCGTTGGAAAATTCCAATTCGGAGCGGACGTCGAGCAGCGTCGTCTTGCTGCGATCAAAGGAGGCCAATTGTTCATAAGTGAAGACGTCGCTACGGCCGGAGAGAATGTTTTCCGCGACAAAGCCGATCATATTGACCGGATCTTTCGCCGAAGAGTAAGGCGGCGCGTAGGACAATTCGAGTTCCGTCAGGTCGGCGACCGTACCCTTGAGGCGAATGGTCGTCGCGATCACGTCGATCCGTTTATCGACGCCGTCAATGCCGACCGCCTGTGCGCCCAGGATGCGACCGTTGCCGTCAAAGAGCAGCTTTAAAGTCAGCGGCAAAGCGCCGGGATAATAGGCGGCATGCGAGTTCGGATGAATGTAGGCTGTTTGATATGCCTGGCCTAAGCGCTGCAGGCCGCGTTCGTTGTTGCCGGTCGAGGCGGCGGTAAGACTGAAGACTTTGAGAATCGACGTGCCCTGCGTTCCGTTGTAACGACTGGGGATGCCAGCGATGTTATCGGCGGCGATGCGGCCCTGCTTGTTGGCCGGTCCGGCCAAAGGGATGGCAGTGGTTTGGCTACTGATGAAGTCTTTGACCTCGATGGCGTCACCGACCGCGTAAATCCCCGGCTGATTGGTGGCCATGTGCTCGTCGACCAGGATATGGCCGCGGCTGCCGAGCGCGATGCCGCTGTCTTTGAGAAAACCGGTTTCCGGCGTCACGCCGATCGCCAGGATTACAAGGTCGGCAGTCAGTGTGACGCCGCTTTGCAGCGTGACCGTGATTTCGTTTTCGTTCTCGCTGAAACTGCTTACGCCGTCGCCGAGATGCAGCGCCACGCCGTTTTCGCGCAGCTCTTTTTCTACGAGCAGCGCCATGTCGCTGTCAAACGGCGGCAGGATGTGTGGTGCGGCTTCGGCGAGGCTGACTGCAAGGCCGCGTTCGCGCAGGTTTTCCGCCATTTCGACGCCGATGAAGCCGCCGCCGATCACGACGGCGCGCTTGCTGTCCGCTTGGTCGACGATGGCCTTGATCCGGTCGGTATCGGGAATGTTGCGCAGTGTGAAAATACGAGGACTGTCGATGCCGGGGATGTTCGGCCGGATCGGTTTCGCGCCGGGCGAGAGGATCAGCGCATCGTAAGTCTCTTCGTAAACGCCTTTGTCGCGGCTGGCGATTGTGATGCTCTTGGCAGCGGCATTGATCGCGGTGACTTCGCTGTGGACGCGAACGTCGATCGCAAAGCGAGCTTTCATT
This sequence comes from Azotosporobacter soli, assembly GCF_030542965.1. Lineage (NCBI taxonomy): Bacteria > Bacillati > Bacillota > Negativicutes > Selenomonadales > Sporomusaceae > Azotosporobacter > Azotosporobacter soli. The sequence goes on along the minus strand of NZ_JAUAOA010000001.1, from coordinate 317,080 downwards.
GCTTCCGGTGTTTGCACCAACAATTTGTCCCGTTCCTGGATTGTTTCGCCGATATAGTAGGGCAGACCGCAGTTGGCGAACGAGATGTGCTCGTCGCGTTCCAGCATAATGATCTCGGCTTGTTCATCGAGGCGTCGCATGCGAGCGGCGGCAGATGCGCCGCCGGCAACGCCGCCGACGATTACGATTTTTTTCTGCATAAGAAACAGCTCCCTTGGTTTATTTTTCTTCCGTTTCGGCAAAGAGAATGCGAATCAGTTCGATCACACGGGGATCGCAGACGCGATAGCGAATCTCAAGGCCGCTGCGTGCGCCTTCGACGATGCCGACCGCGCGCAATTTTTGCAGCTGCTGTGAAATCGTAGACTGTGGTGCACCGAGGCATTCCTGCATGTGCGTGACGTTGCAACCGCCGTTTTCAATCAAGCCGCGCACGATGCAAAGTCGCAGCGGATGCGCGAGCGCCTTAAGCAGCTCGGCCAGTTCAGTATATTTTTTTTCATCGGGCGCCATAAAAAACACTTCCTTGCATTGATATATTCAACTATTACGATATAATAATACAAGGATCTGAATTCCGTGTCAATGCAAGATGTTGAAAAAGTGCCTTCTGATGGAAAAATATTGAAAATAAAAGAGAAACAGTCTACGATGAGAGCAAAGATAAAATGCTTTGCGCGAAAAAACAAGGCAAAGGATGTGGCTGGCTATGCTGAGAACGGGAAGAGGAATTTTATTACTAAGCGGAATCCTCATCATGTTGCTATTGGCAATAGGCTGCGGCAAAGCAACGAACAAAGAAGCGAGTACGCCGCAGACGGTTTCGTCTCTGACCGTGCAAAGCGTGAAATTGCAAGCGACGCCGTACTATTATGAAACATCCGGCACAGTAAAAGCGCATACCGTCAGTCAGGTGGCGCCGAAGGTCATGGGGATGGTGACGCAGCTGTTGGTCAAGTCCGGCGAGCGAGTGAAAGCCGGGCAACTGCTGGCTACGCTGGAAAATAGTGATAGCCGTCAAAAACTGGCGGCTGCGGAAGCTGGTTACCGGGAAGCAGGCAAGGGAATGGAAGCGGCAGCCCGCAATCTTGAACTGCAGGAAATCACCTATGAGCGGTATCGACGGTTATTTGAATCGGAAGCGATTGCGCGTCAACAATTGGATCAAATACAAACGCAAGCTCAAATTGCCCGCTTGGAATATGAAAAGGCCGCTGAAGGAATGAACCGGGCGGCAGCGACGCGGGAGGAAGCCAGAGCGTATGACGGCTATACGCGTTTGCTCGCGCCGACGGATGGGATCGTGACGGAAAAACGTTTGGAAGTGGGCGGCATGCTGCAGCCGGGGGCGGCGGCGATCACGGTGGAAGACGCTTCTTCTTTTCTGGTGGAAGCCTATATGGAAGAAAACCAGCTTGGCAAGGTTGCCGTAGGGATGCCGGTGCGCGTGCTGCTTGGCACGGAGCGGGAGGAAAAGATCTTTGGCGGGACAGTCAGTGAAATCGTTCCGGCGGTGGACAGCGCCAGTCGCTCATTTTTGCTGAAAGTGGCGTTGGCCGCAGATCCTGCGATTCATACAGGTCTGTACGCCAAGCTGCAAATCGCGTTGGCGGAGCGACAGGCGATGCAGGTTCCGCTGGAGGCGGTTGTCAACAAAGGGGAACTGACGGGCGTCTATGTAGTGGATGCGGATAAGCGCATCTGGTACAGGATGGTGCGTCTGGGAAATAAGCAAGATGGGCAGGTAGAAGTCCTTGCCGGATTGAAAAACGGCGAACAAGTAGTGGTGAAAGGAGTGGAAGAGGCGGCAGATGGCGGCGTGGTCCGGGAGGTGAATCTTCAATGAAGAAAATCGGACTGTCAGGCCGCCTGGCGCAAAGTTTCATCAACTCCAAACTGACGCCGATTCTCGTGCTGGCAGCGCTGTTGCTCGGACTTTTTGCAGTCGGCCTGACGCCGCGCGAGGAGGAACCGCAGATTGTCGTGCCGATGCTTGACGTGCAGGTCGCCTATCCCGGTGCGAGTGCGGCGGAAGTCGAAAACCGGGTTACGAAGCCGATGGAGCAATTGCTTTGGGAACTGCAGGGGGTCGAATATGTCTATTCCATCGTTAAACCGGGCAATAATCTGACGATCGTACGTTTTAAAGTGGGCGAAAGTCAGGAAGACAGCTTGGTGCGTTTGTACAATAAACTGATGTCCAATTATGATCGCATTCCGCCCGGCGTGTCGCAACCGCTGGTCAAGGCGCGCTCAATCGACGATGTGCCGATTCTGGCGTTGACGCTTTGGAGCGAGAATTCCGCTTATAGCGGTTACGAACTGCGGCGGGTGGCGGCAGAATTAGCGGAACAGCTGAAAAAAGATGAAGATGTTTCGGAGATCAATTTGATCGGTGGACAGCGGCGTCAGATCCGCATCGAACCCGACCCTGCGCGTTTGGCTGCTTTCGGTCTGAGCCTCGAACAGCTGGCGGAAGCGCTGCAACGCGGTAATGGTAATCTGGCGTCGGGCAGTTTGCAGGCTGGCAATAAGGAAATTCGCTTGGAAAGCGGCGCATTTTTAAACAGTCCGTCCGACGTAGCTGGATTGGTAATTGGCGTGAGAGATGGTCGCCCGATTTATTTGCGCGAGGTTGCGGCGATCAAGGACGGGCCAAGGGAAGCCGACAGCTATGTCTTTATGGAACTTGGCGCGGCAACAGCGCCGGAGAAAGTAAGTAAGAGCGTCTCAGCGGGGCCGCATGAAGCGGTGACGCTGTCATTGGCAAAGAAAAAGGGCGCAAATGCGGCCAGCATAGCCGAGCGGGCCTTGGCCAAAGCGGAAGCGTTGCGCGGCGATGTACTGCCGCAGGATATTAAGCTGACGGTGACGCGCGATTATGGCGAGAGCGCGAAGGACAAATCGAATGAACTGCTGCAGCATATGCTGATCGCTACGCTGTCGGTGGTGTTGCTGATCGGTTTGACGCTTGGCTGGCGGGAGGCCGGCGTCGTCGGCGTTGCAGTTCCGGTGACATTGGCGTTGACGCTGCTGACCAGCTATCTGCTTGGCTACACGCTGAACAGGGTCACGTTATTCGCGCTGATTTTCTCCATCGGCATTCTGGTGGATGACGCGATTGTGGTTGTAGAAAATCTGCATCGCCGTTTTGTCTTAGCCGGAAAAGCGGACGAAGAAACTGCTGCCGCTGCGGTGGACGAAGTCGGCAATCCGACAATTTTGGCTACCTTTACCGTGATTGCGGCATTGCTGCCGATGGCGTTTGTTTCCGGTTTGATGGGGCCGTATATGCGGCCGATTCCGGTAGGCGCTGCAGCGGCCATGCTTTTCTCCTTACTGGTGGCTTTTATCGTCAGTCCATGGCTGGGCTATCGTCTCTTGGGCAAAGTCGTATTTGCGCATGCTTCTACTGGAATGAAAGAAGGAGATTTGCAAAAGCGCTATCGGAATTTACTGCGTCGCTTGATTGAAAATAAGAAACAGCGCCGCGCTGCGATCGGCGGCATCGTAGTGCTTTTATTGCTCGTCGTCTTGCTGCTGCCGCTGAAAGCGGTCGCGGTAAAGATGCTGCCGTTTGACAACAAAAGCGAGCTGCAGGTCGTGATCGACATGCCGGAGGATGCGCCGCTTGAAGAGACGGCTGCGCTGAGCAGAGCCTTGGGTGAATATTTGAAATCCGTTCCGGAAGTGACGGACTTTCAAACGTATATTGGTACGGCCTCGCCTTATAATTTCAATGGATTGGTGCGCCATTATTTCCTGCGCTTTGCTCCGAGCAGCGCCGATATTCAGGTGAATTTCGTCGCGAAAGGGGAGCGTTCGGCGCAGAGCCATGCGATTGCCAAACGATTACGAGCGCCGCTGCAGGATATTGGCAAAGTGTACAATGCGAGAATCAAGTTGGTTGAAATTCCGCCGGGGCCGCCTGTGCTCAGCACCTTGGTTGCGGAAATTTACGGGCCGAACGATAAACGTCAACTTGCGATTGCGCGACAGGTAAAAGATATTTTTAATCAGACGCCCAGCGTAGTCGATGTCGATTGGTATGTGGAAGAAGACCAGCCGAAAGTGCGCTATCTGGTGGATCAGGAAAAAGCCGCCTATCACGGCATGGACAGCAAGCGGATTGCACAGGCGGTTAATCTTGCGTTAAGCGGCGGCAGCGTGGGCATGGTTCACTTTCCGCAGGAAAAAGAAGCGGTGGAACTGTTTCTTCGCCTTGCGCCGGTGCAGCGCTCTTCGCTTGTGGAAATGAATCTTGCTTCGATCCGTTTGCCGGATGCCAAGGGGAATTTGATTTCACTGGCTGAGTTGACAAAACCGCAGCGGGAGAGCGAAGAAAAGACGATTTATCATAAGAATTTGAAACGGGTCACGTATGTGATTGGCGACGTGGCCGGCGGAGAAGAAAGTCCGGTCTATGCGATCATGAAAATGAAAGAGCGCATCGCCGAGCTGAAACTGCCGGAAGGCTATGCGATGACGCAATATACGGCGACGCAGCCTTGGTTGGAAGACCGTTATGCGCTGAAATGGGACGGCGAATGGCATATCACGTATGAAGTGTTTCGTGATTTGGGCATTGCGTTTGCGGCGGTGCTGGTGCTGATTTACATTTTGGTGGTGGCCTGGTTCAAGAACTTTTTTGTGCCGCTCGTGATCATGGCGCCGATTCCGCTTACGCTGATCGGCATTTTACCGGGGCATTGGCTATTTGGTGCGTTCTTTACCGCCACCTCGATGATCGGCTTTATTGCCTTGTCGGGAATTATCGTGCGCAATTCCATTTTGTTGGTTGACTTCGTTCAAGCGGAAATCAAAGACGGGAAAGCGTTGGAAGATGCGCTGACGGAAGCCGGAGCGATCAGAATGCGTCCGATTCTTTTGACCGCGGCCGCGGTGGTGGTCGGTTCCTTCGTGATGCTGTTCGATCCGATTTTTCAGGGACTGGCGATTGCGATGATCTTCGGCGCGGTGGCCGCGACAGGTCTGACGCTGCTAATCGTACCACTGCTGTACTTCGAACTGTTCGGCAGAAAGGGGCGTGGATAAAAATAGAATGCGATAACACGAAGAGCCGAAGCGGGTCGATTGTATCGACCCGCTTCGGCTCTTTGTGTAAAAAAACGTCCCGCTTGATTTCGCTTTGGCGGCACACGTTTTAAAAAACAAGTTTTATGCGCGTTCCACCCGATTGCGTCCGGCTCGTTTGGCCTTGTAGAGCGCCTGATCGGCTGCGGCGAGCAGCGAGGAGAGTACATCTCTCTTCTGGGGGATGAGCGCGGTCACGCCCAAGCTGATCGTCAGGACCGTGCTGACTGCGGAAGCGTGATGGGCGATGCCGAGCGCCTCGATTGCTGCGCGAAGCTCTTCGGCGAGCAAGGTCGCGCCGCTCAGGTCGGTGTCGGGCAAAACGGCGGCGAATTCCTCGCCGCCGAAGCGGGCGGCAAAATCGCTGGAACGTTTTAAGGAGTTTTGCAATGTGCGAGCGACTTTTTTCAGGCATTCGTCGCCGGAGAGATGGCCGTAGAGATCATTATATTCCTTGAAGAAGTCGACGTCGATCATGATGAATGCTAGAGGCGTCTGACGGCGTTTGCATTGCTGCCATTGCCGTTCGAGAAAGTCATCGAGTGCGCGGCGGTTGGCCAGGCCGGTCAGGCCGTCCGAGGACGAGAGCTGCAAAAGAGCGCTGTTCAGATCGTATAACTCCTGCGTGCGCCGCTTGACTTGCCGTTCCAGGTCGTCGCGCGTGGCGCGCAGCTCGTTTTCGATGCGTTTGCGTTCGGTGAAATCATGCACGATGAATAAGATGCAGGTTTCGCCGTCGATCTCGACCGACGCCGCGGAGCAAAGACCGATGCGAACATCGCCGTTCTTATTGAGCCAGGCGGATTCAAGATCGCGAAACGAGCCCTGCTCACGTGCGAGTTTAAAGGCGTTGGCGCGTTCTTCGGGATAAAGCCAGAGGCCGAATTCGGTAGACTTATGGTCGATGATTTCTTCGCGGCTGTAACCGAAGAGCTCGATAAAAGCGTCGTTGACCTCGATGTAACGTTCGTCGTGCAGACGAAACAGGCCGATGGCGTCGGAACAGTAGTGAAACGCTTTGGAAAATTTTTCTTCGGAACTGGATAGGGCGGCGGTCATCTGTTCGAGTTCGAGTATTTTCTCGTGCAATGTTTCATTGGCTTTTTGCAGTTCAAAGGTGCGCTGCACGACTTTTTCCTGCAGCGTGTTTTGCGTGTCCAGATAGACCTGCTCGAGCTGCTTGCGTTCGGTGATATCCCAAATGATGCCGACTAATCCGGCCAAGACGCCGTCTTTCGTATAATAAAGCGATTTGTTGAAAACGACGTCGCGGCGGCTGCCGTCGGCATAAAGGACCGAGGCTTCGTAGGTTTGTTGGCCGCCCTGTTCGAAGAGTGCGCGATCCATTTCTTCGTACTGGGCGGCAAGATCGGGCGGCGCTAAGTCGTAGACCGACTTGCCGATGATTTCCTCTTTGCGTTTGCCGAGATATTCTTCAAAAGCTTTGTTGCAGCCCTGGTATATTCCGGTGCAATCTTTATAAAAAACAGGACTGGCGATGGAATTGATCAGTGTCTGTAAAAAGTGCAGCTGCTCGTCCGTGCTTGCGCCAGGGAAGGAGGGAAGAAGATTTTTTTCAGCATAATCCATAATGCGCGCCTTCCTTTTTGTTCAAGATGCAAGCCATGTTCTTATAGACTGTATTCTGGCTGCGCTGCAAAGCTCCTGCTCGTTTTTGTAAGATGCCGAATTTGTGCGAAAAAAGAAAGGCGGACGATGCTGCTAAATTACTTTCCTATGTTTAAATAGTTAAAAAAGCAGGAATCCTGTACAGGAATCTATAATTTAACATAGGTAAGAGTAAAATGTGTTTTATTAGATTATAGTGCAAAGGAGTGAGGGGTATGAATGGCTGGATGAGTGAACGGCAGCAGTCGGTCAAAGGCGCATTGGCAACGCAGTATCCCACGCTTCTTTTGCTTGGTAGAAGCGGTGGGCGTCTTCTTGCGGCAAAGCGTCGTTTGCCTGCTGCGATTGCAACGTGGATATACGGAGGGACTGTCTCTTGAGGGAGGCGGTCCCTTTTGCGCTTTTTACGCAGTGTTTACATCCGGATAACAATGAGTTGCGTTAGACGGTGTAAGATAGAGGTGTCTAATCGCGGATGCCGGAGAATAAGAAAGGGGCTGAAGGGAACGATGGCAATATGGCAGATGGAAGTCGACAGCAGAGATGCTACGAAGAATCGCAGAGAATTGCAGCGCAAAGGTTTTGTTTCAGCAAACTATTATTCCTCAAATGGTTTCGATGTCAATGCAATCAGAGCGCTGGCGCTGGCAGGGAAAATTGATGCACTGCGCTGCGTGATGGGAAAATCGACGCGCTGGTACTATTTTGAAAGCCAGGTAGAGCTGGCCCGCTTGCGCGGTGAATTCCACTAAGAACTGACTGTATTTCCAGGGACGGAATCATATAGCAAGGACAAGCGAGAGTCGTCTCATCTGAGAGGGCTCTTTCTTGTTGTTGGCAAAAGGTGATAAAGTTGGCGCTTGGGACGGAAACGTGATAAAAGATAAAATGATTTTCGCAGGCCGTTGGCAGGGTTTCGTTATGGTGAAGCGAAGAAATAAAGTTTATGATATAACGAGAAAGAAAATAGTTGTTTGGGAACTGGATAGGGGAGTCGAAATGAACGAATTATTAAAAGCCGTGCCGAAATCGGTTTGGCTGCTCGGTCTTGCGCACTGTGTGGCCGATTTATCGCCGGGCGCGTTATATGTGGCGCTGCCGTTTTTGAAAGCGAAATTTGCCTTGTCGTATGCGGAGGTCAGTGCGATTGTGCTGGTGCAGAATATTGCCGCGTCGATCACGCAGCCGCTGTTCGGCTATTTCAGCGATAAGAAGCACCGGCCCTGGCTGATGCCGATGGGCTGTCTGTTGACCGGACTGTTTATGACGGCGTCGCTCTTTGCACCGAATTATTATCTGGTGCTGCTCTGTACGGCGATCAGCGGTTTCGGCAACGCGGCCTTTCATCCCGAAGCGGCGAAGACGGTCAATCAATTGAGCGGCGTCGCGAAAGGAAAATGCATCAGCGTGTTTTCGGTCGGCGGCTATGCGGGCGTGGCGCTCGGTTCCTTGTTGCTCGGCTCGTTGCTGCTCGGCGGCGAGAGTTATCGTTTGCTCTGGTATGCGCTGCCCAGTATCCTGATCTTTATTGCGTTGCTGTCGGTGATGCATCAGTTCCCGCAGATGACGGTGCGCGGCGCCAGTACGCTTGGAACGCTGAAAGAGGCGGTCAGCTGGCCGCTGATGGCGCTGCTCGGCATGATTCTGACGCGGGCAACGATCAGCTCGGGGCTTGGCACGTTCGTGCCGCTTTACTATATGGCGTATCTGGGCGGCGAGAGCGTATACGTCAGCTCGCTCCTGACGATCTTCCTCGGTGCAGGCGTCGTCGGCACACTGATTGGCGGCACGATGAGCGACAAATACGGCAGCAAAAAGGTGATGCTCTATTCGACGCTGCCGATCGCCGCGCTGCTCTATCTGTTTATGACGGCGCAGGGCGCGTCGCTCTTTCTTTTATTGGCGCTGATCAGCATTTTGCTGTCGGCGACGGCGACCAGCAGCATGGTCTTCGCGCAGCGCATGATGCCGAAGAATATCGGCATGGCGTCGGGTCTGACGCTCGGTTTTAGCATCGGTCTCGGCACGATGGGCGTTACCGGGCTCGGGAAATTGGCGGACGTTTGGGGATTGCCGCTGGTCTTTGAGATCCTGACGGTGTTGCCGCTGCTCGGGTTTATTTTGACGATGTTTGTGCGTGAACCGCAGCGGGTGCGGAATTAAGCAGGAGTAAAGGGAAAAAAGGCGTATTGGTACAGAAGAAGGATGAGCTAGAAAAGGAGGCGGAAATATTGAAGCTGAACAAGGCGTGCCTGCTGCTTGTTGCCTTGCTTCTCCTGACGGAGCCTTGCCGGGCTTTGGCTGGGGCGGCCGAAGATTATAAAGAAGCACGGCAGATTTACTTGGCGGCGGTTTCCTGCATGGCGGCGTATCAGGATCGTTTCGGCAATCTTACCTTTGCGGCGCTGGAGCAGGAAGGGTGGGAACTGCGCGGCTTTCAAAAAAATGACGTTGCGGTTGACGCTAAATTTTTCCTGATGCGGACGATGGGCGGTGACGGCTTGCCGGACTATCTGCTGGCGGTCGCGGGAACGGAGAGTGAGAAAGATGTTTCCGTGGATCTGCGTTGGGGCAAGGTGCCTTACGGCGGGACGGATCGTCAGGAATTTGAGGCGTACAGCCAGCGCAAAGGGGTGACGGGCGATAGTCCGTTGGTGCACAAAGGCTTTCACCAATACGTCCAATCGATGCTGGTGTTCGAGGAAGAAGGGGCGGATCTGAAACCGGAACAGCATAGACTTTTGGAACGGTTGCGCAATGAACCCGGAACGGAACTGGTTCTGGTCGGCCATAGCCTGGGCGGCGCGGCGGCGACGCTATTGGCGGCTCGGTTGCTCGACATGGGCGTTTTGCCGGAAGAACTGAAAGTCATCACGTTCGGCGCTCCGGCAGTCGGCAATGCGGCCTTTGCCGAAAAAGAGAAAAATGTGATCCGCTTGCAGCGCTTTATCAACAAAGGCGATCCCGTGCCCTATGCGTTGACGCAGCTGGTCGGCGGTTATCAGCAATTCGGCCCGGAGGAACATTGGGAAGTGCCGAAAAAACTGGAAGATCGTCCGCACAGCATGGCGGTCTATCTGGATTATGCAATGAAAAATTATTATGATAAGCAGCGGATTTTAGAAGAAGAAACACATCAGCCGGTTAAGTGGAAAGGCGTATATAAGCCATATCTCGAAGCCAAAGGATATGTTGCGCCGCTGGCCAACGAGTTGCCGGCGGAATTGAACAGCGAGTTTTACTATATGAACCAGGTCCTCAAAGATCAGTACTGGCGGGTCTTTTCGGATTATGTGATGGCGAGCGAAGACGCGCCGCGCTTGGAATTGTTCCGCCTGGCTAAAGAACAGGGCTGTCAGGTGCTGATCGTGCCGAAGGTGTTGGCGCGGAAGGTCAAAGATCAGGAAAACCGTTACTATATCACGCTGCAACAGGAAGTGTACAGCGTGGCCGATGAGAGGTTTGTCGGCGCGTATGCTTACGGCAGCAATACGAAAGAGTTTACGCCGCTGGAGGCGTTTGTTCGTGCGGCGCGCGACATGAATAAGGAGAGCGCCTCTTGGTTGCAGGGGACGCCGGGAAAATAGCGGGATGAAAAACGGGAGGAGCGGCTGTGCGGACATGGCCTCTCCTCCCGTTTTGCGTTATACTATAGAATGTGAGCGTTTGAAAAATTTCCGGATGAGATAAGGAGAATGACCCCGATGTGCGGATGGAGTGAATTGATTTTCGGTTCGATGTATTGCGGAAAAAGTGAGGAGCTGATCCGGCGTTTAAAGCGAGCGCGTATTGCCGGGCAGACGTATCAACTGTTCAAGCCGGCTGTAGACAGCCGTTATGATCAGAACCAGGTTTCGACGCATGAATATGGCGAAGTGCGCCGCAAAGTGGAGACGATCGTCGAAGTCCATTTGAACAATGGCGAAGAGCCGACAGAGCTGGTGGCGGAACTTACGCGCCAATTGTCGGGCTCGATGCAGGCGGTGGTCGTGCAAAATTCGGCGGAACTGTTGGCGCAGGTCGATTGGAAGGCGAATGTGATCGGCATCGACGAAGTGCAGTTTTTTGACGACGGCTTGCTTAAGGTGGTCGAACATCTGGTTGCCAAAGGAAAGAGAGTCGTCATGGCCGGACTCGACATGTATTCATCGGGCGAACCGTTCGGCATCGTGCCGGTTTTGGCCTGCAAGGCGAAATACGTGGACAAACTGCACGCGGTTTGTGTGGACTGCGGGCGGGAAGCGTACATTTCTTATAAAATCGACAATGGCGCGGCGAACCGGGAAAGTACGGTCGACGTCGGCAGCGTCGACAAATATGTGGCGCTGTGTGAAAAATGCAGCCGTCGCCGCAGCGAGAGCGGCGGCAAAGAATTGGAACTCTTTGAAAGCTGAGCCTGGGACGGCCAATTAGTTCAAAGGGAAAAGAAAGGACGATGCTTTTTGCAACGCTGGATCTTGCATGTGGACATGGATGCGTTTTTCGCCTCGGTGGAACAACGCGACCATCCCGAATATCAGGGAAAACCGGTGATTGTCGGCGGCATCGGCAGTCGCGGCGTGGTAGCGACCGCCTCTTATGAAGCGCGTCGTTTTGGCGTGCACTCGGCGATGCCGATGGCCGAAGCGAGAAGGCGCTGCCCGGACGGCATCTTTTTGCCTTGCGATCATCGCAAATATACACAGGAATCAAAAAAAATCCGCGCGATCATGGCTGATTTTTCGCCGCTCGTCGAGCCGCTCTCGTTGGATGAGGCATTTCTCGATATCAGCGGCATGGACAGACTATACCCTGATCCGGTGTCAATTGCGCTGGCGATCAAAGAGCGGATTGCCAAAGAGCTCAATCTGACGGCCTCAGCCGGATTGGCGCCGAACAAATTTCTCGCCAAATTGGCTTCCGATCTTAAAAAACCGGCGGGTCTCGTTGTCGTGCAGCCGGGTGAAGAACAGGCGTTTTTAGAGGAAATGCCGATCAAGCGGATGTGGGGTGTCGGACCGGCTACCGCTAAAGTGCTGCTCGAAATGGGCATCAAGACGATCGGGCAACTCGCGGCGCTCGATCCGTTGCGGCTGGTGCGACAGCTCGGACAGGCGGCTGCCGATATGCAGCGCCTGGCAAAAGGGATTGACGATCGCCCGGTCGAATCGGATTACGCGCCGAAATCCGTCGGCAATGAAGAGACGTTTGCCAAGGATCTCTTGGGACGCGAGGAAATCCTGAACCAATTGCTCGCGTTGACGGAAAAAGTCGCTTGGCGGCTGCGGCAGTTGAATCTTTCGGGCCGGACGGTGACGCTGAAACTGCGCTACGCCTCCTTCAAGACGCTGACGCGCAGCCAGACCTTGCCGGAACCGACCTGTTATGATGAGGAAATCTATCAGACCGTCAAGGCGATGCTTGACAAGCTGACGCTACAGGAGGGGGTGCGCCTGCTCGGCGTGACGGTCGGCAATCTGCAAACCTCCGACGGCGGCCAGCTGTCGCTCTTTGCGCCGACTGATGACAAGCGACAGCGGATGTATGAAGCGGTCGACCGGCTGCGCGACAAGTTCGGACGCGATATTCTCACCAAAGCGCCGCTTTGCAAGGTAGAGAAAAAGGATACGTGAGACTTGTTTCAATATACTGAAAAATAAATACATAAATATTTTTTGTGTTCTGGAAGAAAGCAAAAAATCGGTGTACAATAATAAGGTGTAGGAATCATTACTGACAGCAAGCATGTAGGAGGAAACAGAGATGAACATGGTAAACAAGCAACGAATGCTGGATGAATTTTTTGAACTGGTGAAAATCCCCGCGTCGACCCGTAAAGAACGGCAAGTGGCGGATGTTTTGCTTGCAAAGCTGAAGGCGCTCGGGCTCGAAGTGAAGGAAGACGATACCGGCAGTAAAATCGGCGGCGATTGCGGCAACCTGATCGCTTACAAAAAAGGCAATGTGGCAGGCGCTCCGGTCGTCATGCTGTCCGCGCATATGGATTGCGTGGAACCTTGTACTGGGATCGAGCCGGTCTTGAAAGACGGCATCATCACCTCGGCGGGCGATACGATTCTCGGCGGCGACGACAAAGCAGGCGTGACCGGCATTTTGGAAGCACTGCGTCTCTTGGAAGAAAAACAGCTGCCGCACGGCGATGTGCAAATCGTGTTCACCGTAGCGGAAGAAGGCGGCTTGAACGGTTCGAAGAACATCGACCAGTCGCTGCTGAAAGCCGATTTCGGCTATGCACTCGATTCGAGCGGTGCGCCGGGTGAAGTCATCGTCATGGCCCCTGGCCAGGAGAGCATTCTGGTAACGGTACATGGCAAAAAAGCGCATGCCGGCGTTGCGCCGGAAGAAGGCGTCAATGCGATCGTAGTGGCCGGCAAAGCACTGGCCGAATTAAAACAGGGCCGCATCGATTTTGAAACCACAGCCAATGTCGGCCTCATTAGTGGCGGCGTTGCGACCAACATCGTACCGGACCAAGTCGAACTGAAATGCGAAGCGCGTAGCCGCAACATGGACAAACTCGCCGCGCAAACCGCGCATATGAAAGAAACGTTTGAAACCGTTTGTGCGAGAAGCGGCGGCAAGGCGACGGTCGTCGTCAAGCGGGCGTATAACCCGTACGTGTTGGAAGAAAGCGCGCATGTCGTGACGACTGCGGTCAAAGCGGTCGAATCGCTCGGCATGAAAGCCGCCTGCGTCGGAACCGGCGGCGGCAGCGATGCCAACTTCTTTAACAGCTATGGCATTCCGACCGCGGTACTCGGCGTCGGCATGTCCAAGGTTCACACTACGGACGAATTCATCAAAGAAGTCGATCTCTATAATACCGGTGAACTGTCGCTGGCGATCATCCTGCAGGCGGCGAAAAAGTAGCGAAAATTTCTAAGGCGGCTGTGGTTCAATAACGGCATCGTAAATAAAAAGACGCTCCTAAACCGATTATTCTTTCGGTAGGGGCGTCTTTTTTATCCGTAGCGTCAGAAACTGGATCATAAAGCCACGATCAAAACTAATACGGCATAGCAAGCGGCAAAAGCCAGAATGCTCAAGGAATCTTTGCGTGCTGTGGTCATGGAGATGACCTCCTTTAATATTACTTTTTAGACGGGTCTGATTAATTACAGAGCGACGACGAGAATCAGTACGGCGTAGCAAGCGGCGAAAGCCAGGATGCTCAGAGAATCTTTGCGAACTGCGGTCATGAGAATTACCTCCTTTACTTCTGTTTTTAGGGTGGAGATTGATTACAGAGCAACGACGAGAATCAGTGCGGCGTAGCAAGCGGCAAATGCGCCGATGCTCAAAGTGTTTTTGCGAGCTGCGGTCATGGAAATCGCCTCCTTTTCTTATTTTTGGCCAAATTAAAAGACAACCTGGACCAAATGGTGCCGGGTTGCCTCTGTCCTTTTACCTGAGAGATTTGCTTCGCGTGGAAGCTTTCCCCGTCGGTAGCATCGATGCATGATGCCTTCTCCAGAGTGCAGTCGGTCAACGGTCCTTTTGCCTGAGAGTGTTTGCTGCTCCTTCGGCGTCCTTGTCAGGATCTCTCCCGGTGACTTCATCCTGCATATATGAAATTGTAAACCGATTGGCTTTTTCTGTCTTTATTATAAAGCCTATAAAAATAAGAGTCAAGAGAAATGTTACAAAAAATAATTAAAAAATAAATAAAAAACGATATAAATGTAACAAAACGTAAAGCGTAACAGTCCTCTTTAAAAACACTAAGCGCGGTCTAAGTGTTTTTGAGAAGGACAAAAATAAAACGAGTGTTCTTTTGAAAACAAATGTGCCTGTTTGAAGAATAAAAAAGAGGCAATCCAAACTATAAAAAGTTTGAATTGCCTCTGTCCTTTTACCTGAGAGATTTAGACCAAACGGCCTCTCCTTCGGTAACACCAAGCGGTGTATTCTCCAGAGCTCGATCTGTCGCCGGTCCTTTTACCTGAGAGTTTTTGCTTACTCCTTCGGTGCCCCGCGGGGTCTCTCCCAACGACGTCATCTCGAATATGCGATTGCTTTTATTATAAGGCGAATGACAAAGAATGTCAATTGAGTTACAGGGGAAGAGGGATAAAATAAAAAAACGATTGACAATGAACAGTTGATGCCTTACCATAAAGGACAAGAAAATTTTATAGCTTCATGGACTCTTATCCAGAGAGGTCGAGGGACTGGCCCGATGACGCCCGGCAACCGGCAAAAGAAAAAAACTTTTTTTGCAGTGGTGCCAATTCCAGCAGGAGAAATCCTGGGAGATGAGAGGAGGGAAATACGGCGCAGTTTGCTGTTCGGCAGGCCTTGTCACCCCTTCCTCAGGAAGGGGTTTTTCTATTTTACAAAATAGTGAAGGAGCGATTCAAGATGAGTAACGAAAGACAACAAGGCTTTTCCACTCAGGCGCTGCATGGCGCATATGACTATGACAAGACGACGAAGGCACAGGCGGTACCGATCTATCAATCGGTCGCCTATCGCTTTGAAGACAGCGATCATGCGGCGCGCTTATTTTCGCTGCAGGAAAGCGGCAATATCTATTCGCGCATCATGAATCCGACGACCGATGTATTGGAACAGCGTCTTGCTTTGCTGGAAGGCGGCGTCGGGGCGTTGGCGTTTGCATCCGGCCATGCAGCAATTTACGGCGCGATCAGCAACATCACCGCGAGCGGTGATCATGTCGTCAGTTCCTCCGCCCTTTATGGCGGCACCTACAATCTGTTCAAATATACGCTGCCGCGTCAGGGCGTGAAGGTCGATTTTATTTCTCCGGACGATCTGGCCGGTTTCGAGGCGGCGATCAAACCCGAAACAAAATTGATCTTTGCCGAAATTATCGGCAATCCGAAAATTGACGTGCTCGATATAGAAGCATTGGCGGAGATTGCACACCGCAACGGAATACCGCTGATCGTCGATGCGACGTTCGTCACGCCGTACCTTTGCCGGCCGATTGATTTCGGCGCGGATATCGTGATCCATTCGGCGACAAAATTCATCGGCGGTCATGGCGTGGCCATGGGCGGCGTCGTGATCGACGGCGGAAAATTCGACTGGAATAACGGCAAGTTCCCCAGCCTGAGCGAACCCGATCCCAGCTACCACGGGCTGAAACCGACCGAGGCCTTTGGCGCGGCAGCCTTCCTGGGGCGTCTGCGCGTGCAGGTCCTGCGTGATCTCGGCGCGTGCCTCAGTCCGTTCAATAGCTTTTTACTTCTTTTGGGGCTCGAGACGCTGTCGCTGCGCGTTGCCAAGCACGCGGCCAACGCACAACAGGTTGCGGAATTCCTCGCAGCGCATCCGAAGGTGGCGTGGGTCAGCTACCCGGGCTTGGCGGACAGCCCGTATCACGGCCTGGCGCAGAAATATCTCGCCAAAGGCGCCGGAGCGATGCTGACATTCGGCATCAAAGGCGGTCTGCAGGCGGGCAAAACATTCATTGACGCCTTGCGTTTGTTCGGACTGGAGGCGAATGTAGGCGACGCCAAATCGCTTGTTATCCACCCGGCCAGCACGACGCATTCGCAGTTGACGTCCGAACAGCGGGCGGCGGCCGGCGCGCCGGACGACATGATCCGTCTTTCGGTGGGCATTGAAGAGATCGAAGACTTGCTGGCTGATCTGAGAGCGGCGTTGGCGACGGTTTAAGAAATGGAGAAAGGGCTGTCTCAAGAGGAATTCCCTCTTGAGACAGCCCTTTGCGCTGCATTTTAAAATGGTGTTGCCCGCACTAAGAACGTTTGCGCTGCATTTTAAAATGGTGTTGCCCGCACTAAGAACGTTTGCGCGGGAGAAATTAAGAAAACTTATTTTACGACCACGACCGGGATTTTTGCGTAAGTGACCAAAGCATGAGCGACGCTGCCGAGCATTAGGCTGGCAAAGCCGCCGTGGCCGCGCGTACCGCAGACAATCAGATCGGCGTTCAGGCTGGTCGCTTTTTTCATGATTGCGTCGGCGACATTGCCTTCACCGATTTCACTTGTTGCAGCGACGCCTTTTTCCTTGCAGTAAGTGACGGCGGAAGCTGCTTCTTCCTCAAAACTGTTGATAAAGGTCTTTTCCAGTTCCATGGTCATATTAATCATATCCATCTGTTGAAAACTGCGGTCGTATACAACCATGACATGAATCGAGGCGGCAGTGGTTTTCGCGAGATTGATCGCCCAATCGAGAGCCTTTTTACTGTTGGGTGAGGCATCATAGGCAAGGATGATTTTTTTTAACGACATAGCACTGAACCCCCTTTTTTCTCCTATTATAATAAGACTTCGACGAAGAAGAAAAAGTTCCTTCAATAATATGGAAGATAAAGAAGTGAATGTAAAAAGAAACGCTGCGGCAGGGAAGCGAAGCGCGC